>CAZCEM010000008.1:0-1911 GCA_964497555.1 uncultured bacterium | reverse complement strand
ACCCAGTCTTCGCCGCGATCCCAGCGCCCGTTCATGTTGAGGTCTTCGTAGCCCTCGCCGCCGCCGTCGAAGATGCCATTGCCATTGGCGTCCCAGAATCCATCCATGAAGCCGTCGCCGTCGGTGTCGAGGTATTCATCCGCGTCCAGGATTCCGTTGAAATTGCGGTCGGACGCGACGGCGAAGTTGTTCTCAATGTCGTCCATGAGCGTGAATTCGCCGGGATTCTTCCCGCGGGGTTGAACTTTGGAGCGGGTGCGGAACACAATCAACTTTGCATCGTAAAATGTTTTAGAGGAGATCTGGTTGGTGTAGGACAAGGTGCTGCTGAACTGCTTGTTCCAAGCCCAGGGGCGTTTGTCGAGATTGTATTTATAGCCGTAGCCGTAGTTGCCGGAGATGCCGCCCTCACCATCGGGGTAAATATCCCACTGGTGGTAGGATTCGGTCATGTAGAGGGTCAGTTTCTTGGTGTCGGTCAGTTTATAGGCGAGTTTCAGCGAGGTCTGGTAGTCGTTGCGCTGACGCTCCGGCAGATCCAGGCCGATTCCGAGGTAATCGCTGGAACCGCGGTTAATGTCGAAGGGGGTGTAGGTGTTGGTGAGGGCGCTGATGCCGGTGAAATAGAACGTTACCGGCTTGGGCAGGAACATCTTTGAAAAGGGCACGGGACCGCCAAAAGCCAGTTGCAGACGGTCGGTGTCAAAGGAATAGGTCTCTATTAGACGGTCGGTCTGGTATTCGAGGCGTCCGGCGTAGTAGTCGGAGCGTCCTTCAGAGGTTGTCACCTGAATGACGCCGCCCATCACGCGCCCGTATTCGGCATTGAAACCTCCGGTAAGGACGTTGACCTCTTCCACCGCTTCGCTGGCGATGGCGAAGTTAAACTGGGTATCGACCAGCGGGTCGCGGAGGTCCACGCCTTCCACCATCAGCGCCACGTCGCCGGAGCGGCTGCCGCGGGCGTGGATTTTACCTTCCTCGTCGAGCTTGAAGCCTTTGCCGATGCTGATGATGTCAGCCACGTCTTCAGGGCGGATCTGCTTCAGCGTTTCTTTGTCGATGCGGTTGATGGTGACGGTTTCGCCCAGATCCACTTGAGGTTTGCCAACCACAACGTTGACCTCCTCCAGGGCGAACCGGTCGGGAGTGAGTTCAATGTTAAGCGTCGTCGTAAGATCCGAAGCGACGTACACCTCCGACAAGGTGATCGAATGGTAGCCAACGCAGGAGATCTCTGCGTTATATACCCCGGGGGGGATATTCAAGATCGCGAAGAAACCATCCAAGTCGGACGAGGCGCCCAAGGTGGTGCCTTTGATGACCACATTGGCGTTGTCAACGACTTCACCCGTCTTTTTATTCGTGATCTTTCCGACGATCTTACCGGTCGTAGCGGCATTGGCATCATCGATGAGCCCCCCCAGCAGCCCGGCTAGCAGGGCTGCGACAACCACGACCGAACTGAAATGAAACCGTGTCGGAAGTAACGACATGGCTGACCCCTTTTTTCGCAGAAACCGAACCTTACATTGCTGAGACCTTCCCTCGCCTTCGCCTGAGCCAGTAAAGACATTCTTGTCTATCCAGCTTGGGGCGGCTTTTCGCCGGCAGCAGACAGGAATGGCTGTGGCGCGGCCTGACTGTGGAAAGCCTCCGCTGGCATTCTTAGCAAGTTAATACAATTTATATTGTCTGTCAAGCCTTTTCACCTCAACATTTGCCTCGCTGCGAGTCAAATCTCCGGTTTTGGCAGTCTTGGTCATTAACGCCCCTCAGAAAGCCTACCGTCGAGGCGAATCTCCGGCTGGCATCAGCGAGTGGATTGTAGAATCTATACCTTAATTGTATTGAAGTTTCGCGCTGTCATTTCCCAGAAAATAGCTCCCTCCAGCCGCGTAGGTCGGGCCT
>CAZCEM010000007.1:0-16588 GCA_964497555.1 uncultured bacterium | reverse complement strand
TTAATTCGGGCTTTAGCTGGACACCAGTTGGAGAGAACTTTAACCTGCCTGCCGCCACTGATCCTGCCGATCCTGTTGTAGAAAGGGGGTGGCTTAAGATAGATTCGACCTTCAATGCCAGCGGCGGAATCCGAGATTCCATCACCTTTGTCGGCTGGAATGAATTGAACAACACCCGAACGCAATTCACGGTAGGCGACAACCTCTTTGTCTTCCCCCATACTTCAGTATCCATCGTCAGCCTCGATTATGACCAGGATGACAACGCCTCGGCGGATTCCGTCAATCAAGGCTCGGTGGATGTCTGGAGATTTCAGATCCGACGCAACCGCATTCTGAACAATCAAACGGTGGTCATTAATAAATCCGACATTAACTTGGCGTTCTATAAAGAGATATTTCGCGCTGATTCCATCACGCCTCTGTTTCGCTGCGAGGTGCTCGACGCTCAAGATTTTGACAGCAGCGGCGTTTTTTACTGGGATACGACACAAGCCGACACCCATGAGTTTCAAGTTCAGATCGCGACGCTGTTCGACCGAGATTCCGTAACTTCCAATGTTGGCAAAGTCTTGCTTCAGGGCAGTCTTGGTTGGCGGCATAGGAAACAGGGCACCGATACCCTGGCGGTGGGAAATTTCTACAGCACCATTCAAAGCACCGCTGCTGAGGTTAATACCAATGATTGGCTGCAAATCAGCCGAGAATCCTGCATCATAGTCGATTCTACCATCATGCGCACCTATTCACAACAAAAGACCGTCACCCAGAATCAGGTTCAGCCTTGGCCCATTAATATCTACGTAACCAATCCACCAGGACATCAGGCGGAGGTTTTCATCCTGGATTCCGCTCGCTTTTGTATTTTGCATCCCGACTCAGGAAATGTTACCGATACCTATACTGTAGGTCTTAACGACCATTTCAGCGGAGGCGAAGACGATTCTCTACGCTCAGGACAGACCAAGATTATCATTGATACAGTAAGAGTCGCCGGCGACGATAAAGGAATTGTCTTCTTCCGTCCCACAGTCTATGGTCATGATAGGGACAACAGTTACTGCATCATAACTGAAGCGGCATTCCCCCAATGGGGCATGATAACCGTTCAGGATTCAGCGCGTCTGCGACTGGAAGCATACCTGCAGAACAGTGTAGAAACCGGGGACAACATCAGCCTCGCAACCGCTGATTGCTGCACGCTTTTCTTTAAATTGAAGAATTACGGCGAAGCCCAGGCTAATCGAGATGGACAAGTTCGTTTGGAAATACCTGTTAATTCTGGATTAAAATTTTGCGACTCATTATTTATACAAGAACTATCTAATGTGAAGTTCTACGACCAAGTCACAGTTGATTCAACTTACAAATTATACTTGAGGCTCAACGAAGCCCATATTGACGCCGGCACTATTGCCATTGCCTGCTCTTTATTTACTAATCCCCTTGAATTAAACACCAATGACGTAGCTCTGGTGGAAGTCCGGGACTGCTCATTGACTGTAACAACCCTCGATCCTGCTCTCGCAGTGGATTCATTCTATCTGGATTCGCCCAACTCGGTTGATAATACTATCTCCACTGACCTGGCTTTCACCGTCAAGAGCAGGGTCAGTTGGATGAGGGGAGTGGCTCCCGAATCGGTGAGAGCGGAGATCTGCCGCGTCGGCTGCGATCGCGGAGATCTGTCTCCATTTACGTTATTGGACAGCTTATGGCATCAGCCGGATGGAGACTCTATCGACTGGCGGTTGCGAGCGCCCAAAGACACCACTGGCGTGTACCAGTTTTATATTCACCTATGCGCTAAAAAGAGCACTACCAGCAGCTCTTTAGTGTGTTTGTCAGATACAATAACGGTTGTCGTGGTGCCGAGATGTCAAATTTCCGTCGTCGTTACTCCGGACTCACGACCACAGATCCAAAGCGGCAAAGTATCCACCCATGACCAATTTACGGCTGACGTTGACGTAGATTATGTTGATAATGGAGCGGAGATAACTGAGGGGAGTACAATTTATGTCAATTTAAGCTATCCTAATTATCTTGAAATAATTAACACTGAGTCTTTAAATCCCCCGCGGGCTGCTCAGGTGTTGGCCGTGAAAGGCACGTTCATACCATCGGACGATAAAAGTCTGCGAGATGTCCGCCGTGTGAGGAACAGCCTTCTACAACGGGCGGTGCACCGCGACAAGGCTTGCGAACTGGACCGCACTACCCTAGCCTTCACAGACATCAACCAAACATACAGGATTCACTTCAAGGCGCCGGATACTACTGATGGATTGTCGCCCAGCAGAATAAAGGCGGTGCTGGATCCCAATAGACTGCCCTTAGATGAGAACTCTTTGCAAGAAACGATACTGCCGGTTTCGACCGATGCATCTGAGTATCATCTTGAGATTCAGGAGCGGCTGAATCTAGTGGTGCAGGACCTTAAGATTGAAATGGTGTCTGTCGGCACCACGGAAGATTCTTCCTTTGTCTCCTATGATGAGGAAAATAATCAAGTTACCATGAACACAACATTATATATCTCAGGAATCGTCAATAATAAGGGAGAAGCTCCATCCGCAGATTCCACCTTTAACACCACTAACTCCGTCTGGCTCAAATTTCAATATGACAGTACTTTCATCCAATGTCTAAGCCTTGATTCAGTGCAGGTTTCCATCGGACAACGCTGGAGCATCGATAAGCTCAAGTTTAAAGCCATTGCTGCTGGTCAGACGGAAATCTCAATCAATCCCAGCGTATCGTCAATCTGGGATTACAATACCCAGAAGAATCCCGTTCCCGGTGAAAATGCCTTCGGAGATACAATTTCTGTGACCATTGAGGGTCATCAAGACCTTGTTTTCAGCAACGATAGGTTGTATTCGGTGCCGACGACTGACAAATTAATAAAGTTTGAATTTGACGTAACTAACCCTTCAAATGTGCCGGTTACATTCTTTCCCGAGCCGCGAAGTCCAGTGTTGTTCGCGCACGATTTTCGCAGCGAAGCTGATTCAACACTGAAAGCCGGTGTGCAGTACGAGGTTACGGTCCCTGAGTTTATCTCGCTGACGCCGCGAGAAACCAAAAGAGTGGAATACCGGTTTAAGCTGAACCTCAATGAGTCGATAATTATCTATGATGAGATCCGCTTGCAGATATACGGCGATCCCGATGACGAGTCCGATGACTACCCATCGCATTTCCGAGACGAGGTCGGAGCGCCTTACCGGTGGGAAGCCGCAACATTTGGCAATCTCGGCGTTCACCGGCTTGACATCGCTCCGCCTTATCTGGTGAGGATGTTCATGCTGCCAAAGACGGGAAACGTGGCGTCGTTGTTCGCCGTTCATGACAGCGAGGCTGAAATTAGACATTTCATAGCAGCGTTCAATGAGCCAATTAATCTGGACCGCGCACCAGCGATAACACCGGATTCTCTGTTTGACGTCTATCCACCGTCTTTATTTGGAGCGGTGAATCGAGTAACCAGTGTGGATTTGGATTCGATACGGTTCGATGCGGAGGTTGATCCGCGTTTTTACAAGGATGCGGGGGGGAGCTATCTCATTGACAGCATGTACGTCTGCGTCAACTCTCGGCTGCCCAAGGGAATTCTGACCGACCTTACGGGAAACAACATAGTGCCTCGTGTCCAGTATCTGCCTTCGTATCCGTTTGTACCCATTATACCCTTGGACAGAGTGCGGCCGGTGGTCTCAAGTGATTTCACATCCGTCCCGGACAACCGCGGCATTCCCCGCATAAGCCTCCGGGTGGTCGATGGTCCGCGAGGCACCGCCTCGCTAGTGCAGGATACTTCAGGCATTCAGTTCAGTCTATCCCAACGTGGAAGCGCTGTACAAGTGGATTACGTGGATTATTTCCCCTTATCGGCGGACGACGACATCCCCGGTTTTAACCTGCATTTCAAGCCCGATGCCAATGAATATAATCCGTTGTATGCCCTGACCTGTTCCTTGACAGTAACCGATCGCGCCGGGAATGTGGCTGCCTGGGCCCGCTCTATCCCCCCCGGAACTTATATACCAGCGCCGGTGTCGAGGACGTTAGTCTATCCTACGCCCTGGGATCCGGACGCAGAACCATTGTTCTTTCAGTACAAGACTGGCTTGAGATTGTCGAGGCAGCCTTCGCTGGATATATATAATTCAAGCGGCGACTGGGTGATGAGTATCGATGGGACTTGGATTGATATCATCGGCGCCGCCGACTGCTTCTCCGCAGGGCAGCACCGCTACCGGATCGACAACATCACCGGAGCGTCAAGATTGACAAATGGTTTATACATTGTCGTTGCTGACATCGATGGTGAAAAGAAAGCCTTGACATTGGTAGTACTAAGAGGAGCAAGCCGTGTCCGCTAAAAAGACTGCGATGCTTGCGCTGCTCAGTCTTGCATTAGGAGTGCTTGCGACCGAAGCGCGTGAGCCGTTGGGGGATTCCTTTCCCGCTTTGCGGGAAGGGATGGGCGCTGCAACCTTGGGCGCCGGCGGCGCTGGAGTCGCTATGGCGTCCGGTATGGAAGCGATCTTCTGGAATCCCGCCGGTTGTGCCTTTGGATATGAGTCGAAGGCGCACCTCTGGATTTCTGCCAACCAGGCGCAGGCGAACGGCGGTCTGCCGACGCCGCTTAGCATTGCTGCGGGCTTGGGCTTTAAAGCCCCATTTTTGCGCAGAGCCTTGCTATTTCTGGATACTATGGTCTGTGATCCTACGATAGGTTTCTCGGGTTTTGCCTATAATGTTTCCGATTTGGAGACAATTGACTATGATGTAGAAACGGGCGCTCCACTGAAAAAAAACAGCAGACAGAATCTCTTAGATTATGCCGCAATCGTCACTTTTTGCTCTCCGGTGGTTTTCTCTCACAACCGTTGGATGCTCGGCGTGAACGGCATAGCCTTTCGTCGTCAGATTACGAACGTGAGCACCGATATATGCAGCGGATTCGATTTTGGCACGAGGTTTGTCGTGAATGTTGGCAATGATACATTATGGTTCTCACCGCCGTTTGTGCTTGGCTCAAGATTCCGCAGCTTGTCTTCCGTCACCTGGAACGGCGGGTATCTTCGAAGCGATTATACCGACCCCGGTTGGAAATATCTGGACCTCGGCTTCAGGATTGGCAATGAACCCTATGTTGAGACGGCTCACAGCGTCTGGTGGAATTACTGCTCGATAGCCTCGCAGGTTCGATTGGATGAAAACCGGGATTGGCGGCTAAGCGGCGGTGTAATAATGAACTTGAAGAGTATCAGCGTTCGTTTTGGCGGCGCTAATCTGGTTCAATCCGGCGCGAAGCAGCAAGAGAACACCGCGGTCAGCATCGGCATCGGCTGGCGCGGCTCGCATTTTTCCACCGACTTGGTTTTCAGATATTTTTTAAACAGCACTTGGCGAACCAACGACGGTCAAGCGTCGCTTGACTATGGTTTTTAAGCCAATACTTCAGGAGAAAAAATGATAAAACGCGTTGAGAAGGAAGCCGCCACCTATTTTGAGAATGTCAGGAGAAGCACCTGGAAGCCGTTTAAGCTCCACTTAATCAGCTTCTTGATTGCGGCGCTTATCGTCTACCTGGCTTATCAGGTTGTCATTCAGTTTCTTGGCGGGCTTCAACAAGGCGAGTACCCGTTATTCACACAAATCGCCATTGCCTTGAATGTGGTTTTATATGTATGGTTAATATGGACCTTCCTACAATTCCAATATGGGTTCGTTTGGAAACGTATGAAAAGCAACAAAGCCTACCAAGAGAAGGTGCGCAAAATAAGCGAAAATCTCACGCGGGTCTTTACGGATGACAATGCGGGATTGACTGAACTTGAAACGGCTCTCGATGCAGATTTTCCTAAAGAGAATCGCCCCTGGTTGGTGGAATACTTAATATCGCTGGTAGCCAGCAGTCAGGAACTGGTGCCGACCAGAATGGTGGCGGTATATGAGGTCTATCGAGCGCAGGAGCAGGAGGAATACGACCGCTTCAATGAGGAGGGCAAAAGGTTTTTAGTCCGCTTCGTTCGAATCGGTATCTTAGGGACCTTTTTAGGCTTGCTGACTTCGTTTCTGTTAACGGCTAATGTTCTGGAAATGCTGCAGGGAATCGCCAATTTCGACCCCAAGATTTTCCTGAAAAACCTGCAAACATCCTTGTCAGGCTATGCCTTCGCGGTTCTTTCCAGCGTTCTGGCGAACTTCATCAGCATCATATATGAGATAGTCATTGTAAGAAAACTTCAACAGGTCAACCTGCTTCAACTGGTGGACACCTTGTATAAGAGCGTTCTAAGCGGCAAACTTGGCGGAGGCAGCATCGTCAAGGCTGACAGGGACATATACCAAACCATCGGCGATGAGTTGGTGAACATTAAAATCACCATGAATCAACTGCGGATAAACCTCACCGAAGATATGAAGAAACTCACGGTGGAGATATCCAGCGCCTTTTCGGCGCCAAGGGCATTCACCACGCAGTTGAAGTCCATCTTTGACAACACCATCGCCCACTTCAAGAACATACTCGAAGGTCTTGAGAGCGAGGCTGAGGACATGAAGAAGATGACAAAGGCTTTTTCCAGCGACGTCCGCGAGATGCAAGAGGAAACTCATCTCCGTATTAAGCTCATTGTGGAGGATTTCATCGTCAGTTTAGAGGCGATGAAGAACGGCGCAACCTCAGAGATTGTCTCTATGAAAAGCAGCGTTTTAGAGCGGTTGGAGCAGTTGCGAAAGGACGTTCACTCCGATATAGGAGCGATGGACAGTCAGAATAAGAAATTCCTCAAGAATCTTGACGACATCCTGCTCGAAACGCTTAACCAGTTGAACAGCCAAGCGGCGGGCATTCATTCAGTGTTGTCAGAAGTCATAACCGTTGCCAACCAAGTTTTATCGACCATCAAGAGTGATGCCTCTTCGATAAAAGGCAACCTGAAGAATGCCAAAGGCACAGTCGCTGATATGGAAGAAACCATCGACCAGATTAGAGAAGCGACGGAGAACATTCAGCTTGAGTTGGGGAATCTGAGCTTCCCCGACAAGATAAAGTCTTGGTCGCAGTGTTCAGCTGAGATTGACGCCTCGATTGACACGATTCACAACACCATTGCCGAGGTCAAACGCTTAAACAGCATTTTGATTGAGGGAAAGCCTAAAGACCAGATAGTTACGGTGCTGCAAAACATGCGGCAGGAATCCCAAAAGATATTGGAGGCTTTGCGTTCCTTTCGCAATTTGCTTGGTGACAATGGAGGCAGACAATGATAAAGAATAAACTGCCGGATACCTCGGACGAGGAAGTATCCCTGATGATGATGGACCTTTTCTCGGTGCTGACCATCGTGGGGGTGATAATGAGCGTCGCTATGGCGGTGATTATGGACATTATACCAACACCGACGGGGAAGTTGCATTATGTTGTTGGGAACGTTAGAAGTGTCTTTGGTAATTCTGAACTTTTCGATGTCGCAAGCAACATTCGTCAAGATAGATACTTAGATGTGAATATGTCTTTTTCAAACCTGATAGAACCAGAAAAAGGCAGTTACCGTTATAGTAGAGATGAAGATTATACTAACAAAATACCACTTACTGAAACATGGTCTTTTAGGCCTCAATACTACGTTAATGTTTCTTATAGTTCAGATAACGGTAGATATAGTTTTTATCGTTTATATTATGGTGGTCTTGACAGCCTTGGTTATACGATTAGTTCAAAAGTAATCTTTCTTGTTAATGCCAAACTTGATGTCCAAACATCGTCAGAAACGGTCTCTCAAATTACTGTGCAGGATACCTTGGAAGTATTTTATACATTTAAATTATTTCGATATTATGAAAGTGATGATAAATTTATCATTGGATACTTCCTATCGCAGGTCTTCTTTATTCAAACTGATGCTGATACTAAGAAGACCGAAGCGGGAGCGATTACCTTAAAGGAGAATTATGGCGAGGCAATACTCAAAGATTTTGGGTTTCAAATAATACCAACAAACTCATAGGTGAACAAATGAAGATTCGATTGAGATACATAGTTCCAGTTTTGTTAATGGTGTTGGTTTCATCAGCTCAAACACCATACAATACAACTGCCAACTGGATCTATGAGCAAAACACAAAGAAATTTGTTACCGATGTTCCAGAAGAGATCGAAAGGATAAAAGACCTCTTCAGCATGTCCAAAGTGTCCATAATTCGCAATGCGAAAAAAGTAGTGGTTACTCTCGATAATCCTTACATCGGGATAAACGAGAACGACACTTTGCTATTCCTTGATGATCGCGACAGAACCCTGTTAGCCATCATCATAACAGTTGGTTGGCTTGAGGCAGCCTACGAGCTGCAAACAAGAATCCTTGATTCCCCTGTTAAGTGAGGTAGAAAATGTACCTTTCAAACAAGGTTAGCTGCGCACTTTTAATAGCTGCGATGCTGTCATTATCAGCATTTCAAATTAAAGTAGCAGCTCAGACGATTGATCCTGATTTGGTGCTCAATAATCCAAACGAAACCAATCCGCATCGTCTCAGGCTTGCGAAAATGCTTGACTATATGGGTAAAAGCTGGAATATAAGCGGCACAGTAACTATTGAGAAAAGACAGAGAGGGGATGGCACTTTTAAATATGTCGCAACAGTCAGCGATAACATGACTTGCACATTATTGCAGCCCGTTACACATACAATTTACTACAATTCGGTCAATAATGTTATATCAGAAGTGTATATTCCAAGAATAATATCACATTATCCTCCCGGTGAGAGCGCTTTAATGCTGTTGAGAAATGCACATCCACCTGGTTGTGAGCAATACATACTTCCACCACCACCGCCTCCTGAACCAGGATCTATATTCTTTGACTCTGAAAACAAGTATTGGGTGGAACTCCCCTCAACATCTTTCGACAGCAATGACAGTCTTTACAAAGTTATAGGTCGGCCATCTCCGCTTTCGCCTGGTATGTGCGAGCATTTTGTGCGCCCCGACACAACAGCGCTCGACTTGGGAGTATATTTTAATTCGGAGGGGAAAGCTTCACAAGTAAAGCTGCCGTTTCTCAGAAGAAGGGAAATTATGGACCAAAAATTCACCCTGAAAGAGGTTGAAGAAGACACATCGTACATAAATCAATACTATTTTTATCAGCCCATGGGCCTAAAAAACTTTGCGTGCATGAAAATCACCTACCATTATGATAAAAAAAATCTTAACACAATAGGCAGCATAGATTTTGGAAGTATGCAAGATTTCAGAAAAGGCTATCAGGAAGCGCTTAGAATGAAAGGATTGATGGACTCAGACAGCTTAAATGTAGTGCTGCGCGCGATGTTAATTATTGATCCGAAGCCGCCGGTGCCGGTTAGATTGGTGATATCGGATGATGCCAAAGGTGATCTGATTACTACTGATAAACTTTTGGGAATAAAACCTAAACAGGTATGCACGCTGCCGGAAATGTCGCTCGAGGAACCGATTGATAGTTTGCACACTAATCTGTATAACTATGCAATGGAAATCGTATGGCAAGATTATGCACACCATACGCAGGTAACTTTTCCTTCAACGCAAGCTCAATGTAAGTCTTTGATTATTCAGAGAATGAATCCCGAAAAAATAGGTCTTCCGGCAATCTGGTGGGCGGGTTTGGGATTCAGCAGTTGTCTGATTATCACGTTAATGCTACTATAAACTGTCAGTATCCAACAAGGATCTCCACATGACACTTAAACCGAATCGATTCCTCTTAACCATTTTGCTGATTTTTACCTTCAACGCAATGGTTATCGGGCAGCAACACTGGGATCTGCAAATCAGCGGAACCAATTGTACCCTGAATCAAGTTCAATTCCTCGACGCCCGGAACGGTTACGCTGTCGGTGAGGCTGGAACCGTTCTGAGAACTGAGGATGGAGGCGAAAACTGGTCTGATGTATCCATCGAGACCGAGTACTCAATCACGGACCTGTCGTTCTTAACCATATTTCAAGGCTGGATTTGCACCGGTGATCCCAATGACGCCAACCGCACCGGCTCAGTCTGGATGACCCCCAACGGCGGTGAAAGATGGATTCAGCAGAACCTTGGCACTACTCAAGCGCGGCTGGGGATTTCGTTCACGGATGCCACTCACGGCTGGGCTTGCGGCGCTAACAACGGTCCCTGGGATATCCGCGCCACTGAAGACGGCGGCGAACATTGGTCGCTTCAGTCAGGCGACGGCTATGGCTGGCTGTACGACGTGGACTTCGTATCAGAATCTGTCGGCTTCATTGCAGGTGTAGTGTATTTCCCAGCCTCTACAGGCATCGTTCTAAAAACCACCAGCGGCGGCGCCAACTGGGTTCAATTGAACTTGGGAACCACTCCCTTCCTAAACCGTCTCGAGTTCGTTGACGAAGAACATGGTTATACCGTTGGCGAGACCGGGGCGGTATTAATCACGGCTGACGGCGGCCTCAATTGGACGAATCCCAACGTGGGAACCGGTGCGTCGCTGACCGGAGTTTCCGCCCTTTCCGCTTTAATGGCATGGATTTGCGGCACCGGAGGGACGGTTATTAAAACCGAAGACGGTGGAGAGAATTGGTCCTTGCTCGATCCGGGCACCGAAGCAGATTTTAAGGGAATCTGCTTCGTCGATTCCACCACCGGCTGGGCGGTTGGTTCCGGTGGAGTCATCGTTAAAGGGAGTACGCCGGTATCGGTTGAACCGGCGCAGGATCCCGCTCCGCGCCAATTCACTCTCCTGCAAACTTACCCCAATCCGTTCAATTCGACCGCGACCGTCCATTATTTGACACATTCAGCTTCTCATGTCATTTTGGCTGTGTACGATCTGGCGGGACGCCGCTTGGAAACCTTGGTCAGCCAACGGCTGGAAGCCGGCGTTCACGAGGCGTACTGGTCAGCACGCGGATATGGAACAGGACTGTATCTCATCAAGCTCGAAACTGCCGAACAAACGCAGGTCGAAAGGATTTTACTGATGAGGTGATTTTACCGCTTATTATTACAGTCCCTTCGCCCGTTGCCGAAAGGAGCTTATGTCATCCCCAAAACCGCGAGCCGAGGCGCAAAAGCCTCGGCTCGCTGCGTTATTAACTCTCAGCCGTCACAATATGGCTATCTCAGCGCTGACGCCACGCATTCCCAATTCGGCTCGGGCTTTCCCCTCCTTTCCTTGAATCTGGGGCTTTACTTCGTTATTTTGGCATTAGCGCGTAACCTTTCGGACGGTCATCGCCTCCTAAATCCTCCCGGATAGGCGCTTTTATTTTACCATGCCAAACCTTGCTCGGAGAGTAAATGCCTAAACGAATCCAAGCCCTGATGATGTCAGCATTCCTGATATTCCTAACCTCAACAGGCTGCCGGAAGAACACCGTGCCAATTCACCCCTCCGGCACTTTTGAAGCTGTTGAGGTGAACCTATCACCGACATTGACAAGCGTCGTACTGGAAACGCGAGCAGAAGAAGGAGACCGCGTTCAGCAAGGGGACACTCTGCTGGTTCTGGATACCGAACTTCTGTGGTTGAAACGGGAACAAACCCGCGTCGGATTGAACAACTTGGCGGCAAAGATCCGCGCCGCCGAAGCGCAGCTTAAGCCGCTGGAGCGAACCATTGCCTTTCAGCAACTGACCCTGGAACGACTGTCCTCGCTGCATCAAGAAGGCTCCGCCACCACCCAGCAACTGGACGAGATCACAGCTCAACGCGACATCACCACCGAGCAGCTTACCGCCGGACGAGCCAACATCGACGCTCTACGGGTTGAGCGCGAGTCGCTGACAGCGGCTCTGGCGGTGTTAGACCGGCAATTAAAAGACGGGATACTGACCGCACCCTGCAAGGGGATGGTGCTTCTGAAAACTGCTGATCCGGGCGAGATAGCCGCGCCGGGGATGACCGCCTACCGAATAGCCGACCTCAGCCGGCTGGAATTGCGGGTGTATCTAGACGAAGGCGATTTAGGCAAGGTGAAAATCGGACAGCCCGTGAAGATCGCTGTCGATGCCCTAAGAAGTCAGACGCGGGACGGCGTTGTAAGTTGGATCAGCAGCGAGGCGGAGTTCACCCCCAAGAACGCTCAGACCCGCGACGCCCGCGCTGAACTGGTGTATGCCGTCAAGGTTCGGATCGACAATCCCGACGGGACCCTGCATATCGGCATGCCGGCTGAGTTGATCCTGTGAGGAGCCACCACTGATGCCGGGCGATAAAATATGCCTCAGCTTCGATGATCTCTACAAGAGTTACCAGAAGACAACGGCGCTGCAAGGATTGTCGCTGGAGGTGCATGAGGGTGAGATTCTGGGATTGATAGGACCTGACAGTGCAGGTAAAACCACGGCTATGCGAATCGCCTGCGGACTGCTGGCGCCGGATAAGGGCCGAGCAACGCTGATGGGCTTCGACTCCACTCGTCAGACTCAGCGTGCCAAGGTATTTTTAGGCTACATGCCTCAACGGTTCAGCCTGTATCCGGATCTGACGGTGGCAGAGAACCTGCGCTTCTTCGCGGACCTGTATCTGGTATCCGAAAAAGAACGAATCCAGCGCGAAGCCCGTTTGATGGAATTCAGCCGCTTAGGCCCCTTCCGCTCCCGGCGGGCGGGAGCGCTTTCGGGCGGGATGAAGCAGAAACTGGCTCTGGCTTGCACGCTGATACACACACCAAAGGTCTTAATCCTGGACGAGCCTACTACTGGCGTGGATCCGGTCAGCCGCAGGGAATTCTGGAGCATCATCCGCGAACTGGCGGAGGAAGGCATCGCGCTGCTAATCAGCACCCCTTACATGGACGAAGCCATGATGTGTCATCGGGTGCTGCTGATGCACCAGGGGCAGGCAATCGCGCAGGGTGCGCCCGCGGAAGTGTCCGGCTCATTCAGCCGAAGTCTGTTGTCTCTGACAGGAACGGACGCGCTAAAGGCCGGGCGGCTGATCCGGCAGCAGACCAGCGTAAAGCCCGGCGATCTTTTGCGCTTCGGTGACAGCTTCCATCTCATCTACGATGACCCCTCCTATCCCGCTCAACTGAAATCCCTCCTGAAACACTTCGACGTTGCCATCGAGCCTCTCACCCCTTCGATTGAGGATGCCTTTATGTATCTAATGAAGCGCGCGGAGAGACGCCATGATTAAAAACATCACCGAATGCAGCGACGGGCATTCTGTGTGCGCGAAGGATCTGACCCGGCGGTTCGGCAAGTTCACGGCGGTGGATCATATTGACTTGACGGTCGAGCGGGGGGAGATTTTCGGTTTCCTCGGCGCGAACGGCGCGGGCAAAACCACCGCCATCCGCATGTTCTGCGGGCTGTTGCGACCAACCGAGGGCGAGGCCTGGATCGACGGTCTCCCCTTGCGTACACACGCCGAGCGGATCAAGCTCCGCATCGGCTACATGAGCCAGAAGTTCAGCCTCTACGATGACCTGTCCGTCTGGGAGAACCTGTCCTTCTTCGGCGGAGTTTATCGGCTGAAACGGTCAACGGTTAAGGAGCGAGGGCGCGACTTACTGGAGCGACTGGGGCTGTCGAACCGCTCCGATGCGTTGACTAAATCCCTGCCGCTGGGATTCAAGCAACGGCTGGCGCTGGGGGTGGCGTCGCTGCACCAGCCGCGCATCTTATTTTTGGACGAGCCCACCGGCGGGGTCGATCCGGCCGCGAGGCGGGATTTCTGGGACTTGATATACGAATTGTCGGAGGAAGGCACCACCATCTTCGTCACCACCCACTACATGGACGAAGCGGAGTACTGCGGTCGGATATCCATCATGGTCAACGGCCGAATTGCAGCGCTGGACAGCCCGGCGATGCTGAAGCAGCGCTGGCAGGCGGCTTCCATGCAGGAGGTCTTTCTGAAGGTGGTAGGCTAATGAGACGCATACGAGCCGTCGCTCGCAAGGAAATCCGCCACATCCTGCGCGACCCGCGCAGCTTGGGAGTGGCGGTGTTCATGCCGCTGATGATGGTGCTGATATTCGGCTACGCCATCAACCTCGAACTCAAAGATCTGCCGGTAGGGATCCTCGACCTCGACCGCTCGCGCGCCTCGCGGGACTTGATCCGCGAGATGACCTCCAGCGGCTTTATCGTCGAAGCCGCGCGACTTAATGATCGCACCGAGATAGACCCCGGCTTCCGGCGGCGGCGGTTCAGCGCGGCGCTCATCATCCCCCGCGGTTACGAGGAGGCGCTGACCACCGAGCCTATGGCTCAGGTTCAGATGCTGATCGACGGCGCGGACGGCGCCACCGCTGCCAGTGTGAGCAATTACCTCAACGCGGTCATCAACCGGATCAGCTACCAGCTCGTCGCTGCCAAGCTGGGCAGCCGGGCGGGATTGTTTCAGTTGCGACCGCGTATCTGGTTCAACCCCGAGCTGCAAAGCGGTAATTTCATCGTGCCGGGGCTGGTGGCGCTGGTGCTGATGATGATCTGCTCGCTACTGACCAGTATTGCCGTGGCGCGGGAAAAGGAAACCGGCACCATGGAGCAGATTTTAACCACTCCCGTAGTCGCGCGGGAAGTAATTATCGGTAAGCTGCTTCCCTATTTAGTGCTGGGCGCTATCGACGCCTCCCTGATTCTGATAATGGGCAAGATTCTATTTCAAGTGCCCATGGAAGGCTCATGGCTGGCGCTGGCGGGGTACTCACTGCTGTATTTGATAATCGCGCTGGCGCTGGGACTGCTGGTCTCGACCGCCGTGCAGACCCAACAGGTCGCCATGATGCTGGCGATGATATTAACGCTTCTGCCGACGTTGCTGCTTTCGGGATTCGTCTTCTCACAATCAAGCATGCCTTTGATTCTCCAATGGATCGGACGGCTAATTCCAGCAACGTATTACCTTCGCGTGATCCGGGGCGTCATGCTGGTAGGGCGAAGCTGGTTTCCGCTGGAGGGTGGCGTGATGCTGGCGATGGCGGTGGGATTGATGGGGCTGGCCGTCAGGCGGTTCAAGGTGAGGTTGGAATAGAGAGCCAAGAGCTAAGAGCTATGAGCCAAAAGCCCAGAGCCAAGCCCCTAGTAACAAGTGAACGCGCCAGAAGCGCGTCTTTCCGACCCCTGCGGAACCGCCTGTCCATGAATGCCGATAACGCTCGAAACGCGTCATTCCCGCGGAAGCCGGAATCCAGACTGAAGTTTGTATTTTAAGTAATTGTAAATTTCCTGAACTCCAGCTTTCGCCGGAGTGACGTGATCGAGACGGTATTCCCTATTCATTGACAGGCTGGGAACCTTGGAAAATCAATCTCTTTTTCTTTTAATTTGTTTTAACTTCCAAGGGGACGGGCAGGGACGCTCGTCCTCCTGTGGAATTGGAGCTAAGTGAATCCAAGCATCCGATGATTCCCCGGATAATAAAGGAGTTCCTGCTAGTCTTCCGCGACGCTGCCATGCTGCGGATCATCTTCGTGGTGCCGTTGATCCAGTTGTTGGTGCTGGCTTACGCGGTCAGCATGGACTTGAAGAACGTCCGCATAGTCATTCTCGATCAGGATCACAGCGCTGTCAGCCGTCGTCTGACAGACGCATACTTCGCGTCGGACCTGTTCGTGCCGGGGCCGGCTGTCTCCACTCCCAATCAGATGAACCGGGCCTTGATCGAGAACCGTGCTGACATTTGCCTGTGGATACCGCGGGGGCTGGAGCGGGACATCGCCGCAGGCAGCGGCGCTGAAGTAGGGATGTACGTCGATGGCACAAACTCCCAACTGGCAGGACAGGCTGCCGGTGCTGCGCAAGCGGTGCTGTTGCAGGAAGCTAACCGCATGATGACGAACATCGCGCTGCGCCAGCCCGTGCTGGTTCAAGGGCTGCATCGCGTGGAAGCGGTGTCGCGTTTTTTTTACAACCCGGAGCTGAAGAGCCGGTATTACATGGTGCCGGCAATTGTGGTGCTGCTGGTGACGATTATATCGGCGATGTTGACGGGCATGGCGGTGGTGCGCGAGAAGGAAATTGGCACGTTGGAGCAGATGATGGTGACGCCAATTTCGTCGTGGCAGTTCATAGCTGGTAAGACCATCCCCTTCGCGATGCTGGCTTTTGTGGAATTGACAATCGCTACAGTCTTCGCCAAGTTATGGTTCAAGCTGCCGCTGGCGGGATCGGTGTGGCTGCTGGCGGGGGGCATGTTAGCGTATCTGCTGGTGACGCTGGGGGTGGGGCTGCTGGCTTCGACGGTTTCGCGCACGCAGCAGCAGGCGATGTTCACCATCTGGTTCTTTCTGACCTTCGGTATCCTAATGAGTGGCTTTTTCTATCCGGTGGAGAACATGCCGATGTGGGCGCAGTATCTGACCTACGTCAATCCGATGCGGTACATTGTGTTTGTGGTGCGGGGGATTTTTCTGAAGGGCGCGACGCTCAAAGACCTCACGCCGCAGCTTATCCCACTGGGCACTCTGGGCTTGCTGATCTTCAGCGCGGCGGTGTATCGGTTCCGACGGCAGCGGACGAGACCGGATGGGTAATGATTAATTGTGATTCTTCGCTGTTTCGTGTGGGTAACGAATTTTCTGATGGTAACGCGCCGCAGGCG
>CAZCEM010000006.1:8319-18131 GCA_964497555.1 uncultured bacterium | reverse complement strand
CCCCAACCCCTTCAACTCCACCACCGCCATCCGCTACTCTCTTCCTTCGCGCAGCCCGGTCAACCTTTCGGTCTTCGACCTGACCGGCCGGCTGGTGGAGGTTCTCGACGAGGGAAATCGTGTCCATGGCGTCCATACCGTCCCTTGGAACGCCGAGGGACTAGCGTCGGGGGTGTATCTGATTCGCTGTTCATCGAGCGACAAGGTCGCTTTAACCAAGGTTGCTCTGGTCAGGTAGCTTTTTATACAATGTGGCGCAGGATGTCCCCCTCCTGCGCCTTTACTTTTTGTATCTTTCTGATTTGGTGGGTATTATTGGCGGCAGAGTCAACGGGGCATCTGCGCACCCAACCGTGTTGGAGAGCAGACTTTCAGTTCACCTTTGTCGGGCTGGAAGCCCGACCAGCGCGTCCCCCAGGGGCTATCATAAAAGGAATAAAGCATGAGGATGATAAAGGTTGAAATCCCTGTTCCCCCTTCCTCAATTCATAAATCATAATTCATAATTGCCCCCTCTGTCCTTCCGAATCGTCATTATTGCTTTCCAAACCACCGCACCCCTGCTTATTTTATACCCTTCAATCCCCTTCAGACATCACCCACCAGCCCGGAGGCGGCTTCATGCACCTGCTCGGATTGCACATTCTCGACGTTCTGGTCATCCTGGCGTACATCCTCGTCATCCTGTGGATCGGCAGGCGCGTCGCCGGAAAAGCCAAGAGTTCCGACGACTTCTTCCTCGCCGGGCGCAAGCTGGGCAAGCTCTATCAGTTCTTCCTCAACTTCGGCTGCTCCACCAACGCCGACCAAGCTGTGGCGGTGTCGCGGGAAGTCTATCGCACCGGCATCGGCGGCATGTGGATACAGTTTCTGGTGCTGTTCCTGACTCCGTTCTACTGGTTCACAACCATGCTTTTTCGGCGGGCGCGCGTCACCACACTGGGCGATTACTATGAGGAGCGCTTCCAATCGCCGTTTCTGGGCGGCAGCTACGCTGTATTTATTCTGCTGCTGTCCATCCTGGGCGGGGGCGTGGGGTATATGGTCGCGGGCAAGACCATGATGGCGATGACGCCCAAAAGCATGGAAGCCTGCACCCCTCAGGAGCGTCAACGCATCGAGGAGTACCGCGAATTTCAGGCGCTGAAGGCGCATGCCGAAACCGAACTTGGCGCCGAGGAGCAGCAGCGGTTAGCAGTGCTGACCGAAAAGAGCAAGCGCGGCGAGTTGGAATCGTTCGTTTCCTACGTCAAGCCCCTCTGGTTCTATCTGATATATGCGGTTATCGTCTGCGTCTATACCATGATGGGAGGCTTTCGGGCGGCGGCGGTTACGGATTCGATTCAAGGAGTGCTGATACTGGTTTTCTCCCTCATCCTCGTGCCGATGGGGTTGGCGAAGATCGGCGGCTTTACGGGTTTGCACGCCTCCGTCCCCGATTATATGTTTCAACTTTTCGGTTCAGCGACCATGAGCGACTACGCCTGGTACACCATCTCCGCCATGGCGCTGGCGAACCTCGTGTCCATTGTGGCGGTAGCGTCAGGGATGCAAACCGCTGGTTCAGCCACCAACGAGATGTCGGCTCGCATCGGCATGATCGCGGGAATGTTCACCAAACGAATAATCATGCTTTTCTGGGCGCTGACAGGGCTGCTGGCAATCGCCATCTACGCCGGTCAACTTTCGGATCCTGACCTGATATGGGGTTATATGACCAATGACCTGTTGTGTCCGGTGGCAATCGGGCTGGTGCTGGTGGGGGTGATGGCGGCGAACATGTCCACTCTGGACGCCAGTTCGGTGTCCTACTCGGCGCTGTTCATCCGCAACATCTATAAGCCTCTCGCGCCGCGCAAGAACGACGCCCATTATGTCAGGGTCGGCCGGCTCGCCATTGCGGGGACGTTGTTCGGCGGAGTGGCGGTGGCATTGTACATCGACAATCTGCTGGAGTTGTTCAAGTATGCTATATCGCTGCCGGGGATCTTCGGGGCTTCCATCTGGCTGGGATTCCTCTGGAGGCGGGTGACCAAGACGGCGGTGATCGCGCAGGTGTCGGCGTGCATAGTCCTGTTTGCGCTCATTCCTAACCTATTTCAGGAACTCGACTCGGTGCGGTTGAATCCGCGCTGCACCCGGGAGACCGCGCCGCGCGAGGTGAGCATCTCCACGCGGGCTTTGACCGCCGACGTGGAGGCAGGCTTGGCAGCGCGGGTGGGCGAAAAGATAGAGAAAATTCATATCGTCCCACCGGCGGCGATATTCTTCGACCGGGTCGCGCGAACCGATCCCAAGGATCCTGAATCGCCAAAGGAAGGTTTAGGGCGGTTCAACGCAGAGATCTGGTCGCTCAGTCTGCTGGGAATCGACTTCACGCATCTCAGCAAGCCGCAGTTAGTAGCGGTGCGCTTCCTGTTCGACGCGTTGTTTCCATTTGTGCTGTTGTTTATATTGTCATTGATAACGCGGCCGGTCGCTAAGGAGGCGCAGGACAGGTTTTTCGCCAAGCTTCACACGCCGGTGGGAGCCACTGACGAGGAAGAGCGTCGGACGCTGGCGGAAAACCTCGCTGTCCCATCGCGCTTCGAACGCGAAAAACTTTTCCCTGGCAGCCAATGGGAGATCATGAAGCCTGATAAAATGGATTACGTCGGGTTCTTTGGAAGCTGGGCGCTGGTGGGAGTGGTGATATTGTTGTTGTGGCTGATGGTGAGGGCGGGAACTTAAGAATTAACAATTAATTCCAATTTGCATTCAAAGGTTTCCTTACCGAAGACAACCTCCTTCCCTCCCTTCAATAGAAGGGGGTTGTAACTATATGACTGGACTTGAGATACCCCCCTTCTATTGAAGGGGGGAAGGGGGGTTGCCCGACCATAAGTGTACAATTGATTGCAACTTGATATTAGAATTAAGAATAATGAATTATTACTGGGTGCATATTCAGCTGGTCCTTCGCTGCCATTTCCGCGAATGCGGGAATCCAGAATGTAGCTAATGGATGCCAGCTTTCGCTGGCATGATGCGCCGGTGCCGTTAAGCAGCATGTTCAGAATTAAATGAACCCCCTAATATGCGTTTTGCATTCACCACTTAAGCGTACTTCCGTACTCCGAGCCTTTAAACCGCCGAATGACCTCCAGCGCCAGATCCATCCGGCCAAACGGCGGCATGAGATATGCGCCCGCCGCTCGCGGCGCCACCCGTCCTAATATCTCCGCGGCTAATTCCACACCCACCCGCGCGGCTTCCTCGCGGTCTTCCACCGTCTTCAGCCGCTCGCGAATCCACTGCGGCACCTGCATCCCCGGCACCTCGTTGTGGTAAAACTCCGCGTTCCGGTACGACGCCAGCGGCAAGATTCCCGCTAACACAGGCACCTCCGGAATGTCCACCCGGTCGAGGAACTCGAAGAACAACGCCTCGTCAAACACCGGCTGCGTCAGGATGTAGCACGCGCCGTTGTCGAGCTTGCGACGCAGCCGCTCAATCTCCAGCTCCAGATCGACCGCGCCCGGATTTGCCCCGCAGCCCAGCAGCAGCGCGGTGCTCTGCGGGATGGGATTGCCCGCTAGGTCCAGCCCGTGGTTCAGGTTGTCGGCAATGTGCAGCAATCCGATGGAATCCACGTCGAACACCGCCGTCGCCATGGGATAATCGCCCAGCTTAGGGGGATCGCCGGTGATGCACAGGATGTTCTTGGTGCCCAGCAGCTCCGCGCCGAACAAGTCCGACTGGATGCCGAGGATGTTGCGGTCGCGGCAGGTGTAGTGGGTGATGGTGTCAAGGCCGGTCGCGCGTTGGATGGCCTGCGCCAGCGTCATCGCTGACAACCGAGCTGAAGCCCGCGGTCCGTCGGGGATGTTCACCACTCGCACCCCGTTGTCCTTAAGAACTTGCACCTTCGCCAATACGCTTTCGATTGACGGGCTGCGCGGGGACGTTATCTCGACGCAGAATACAAACCGCTCGTCGTCGAAGGCTTCTGCCAGCGGCGACATGGCGCGGTAGGGCTTGATGAAATCCGAGCGGGTGGGATGCTCCGCAGTCTTGACCACCTTTCTTGGAGGGGCGACCGACACCACCGTTGGGTCGGGATACATGGCTCGCAGAGCGGCGTCCATAGCCCGGATGTGCGCGGGAGTGCTGCCACAGCAACCGCCCACTATCTTCACTCCCGCCTGCGCCAACCGCCGGGCGTATTCAGCGAAGTATTCCGGTGTGGCTTTGCTGATGAGCCGTCCAGCGACCCATTCGAGTTCCCCGGCGTTGGGCTGGATGCTGAGAGGCTTGTCGGTGTATTCCAGCAAGGCTTTGGCGGCTTCCAGCAGCTTGCTGGGCCCCAGCGAGCAGTTGATGCCCAGCGCGTCGATGTCCAGCCCCTGCAGCCTCGCGGCGAACAGCGGCAGCGTCGAGCCGTAAGCCGTCTCATTCCAGTCGTTCAACGTGAACTGGGTGATGAGCGGCAAGTTGGACAGACTGCGAACCGCTGCCACCGCCTGAATCAGCTCCACCGCTACCGTCATGGTCTCGATGACAATGAGATCAACACCGCCTTCGAGTAGCCCCTGCGCCTGTTCGGCGAAGGCCTCGCGGGCTTCTTCGAGTGAGAGCGTGCCCAAAGGCGCCAGTCGCTTGCCTAACGGTCCAATTGAACCCGCGATGAAGGCTTGGCGTCCTGATTGTTTTATGGCAGCGCGGGCGTTTTCGACTCCGAGGCGGTTGAGTTCGGAGACGCGGTCCTTTAGACCGAAGCCGGCCAGTTTAAAGCGATTGGCACCGTAGGTGTTGGTCTCGATGACCTCGGCGCCGGCGCGGAGGTAGTCGATATGTACGGTTTTTACGAGTTCCGGCTGGGTGGCGTTGAGTTCGTCGAAGCAGCGGTTGACATAGATGCCGCGCTGGTAAAGCTCGGTGCCCATGCCGCCGTCGAAGAGGATGGGAGGCCCCTGCAGTCGCTCGCGAAAGTCGGGTTTGTCCATGGATGGTGTATAGGTTGGGTCTGCTGAAAAACTCTTCTTTAGATTAAACTCTCTGCACAAAACCGCCCCTTCGCTGTCATTTCCCAGAAAATAGGTTCTCCGCGTAGGTCAACCGTCTCGGTTGACAAGCGAGACGCTTGTCCTACGCGACCTATTTTCATGTTCCGTGGTGGGGAAGCCACCATGACAATTCCCGCGCAAGCGGGAATCCGGTCAAGGATGCATGGATTCCGGCTTCCGCTGGAATGCAGACCGGATGCTGAGAAAGAGTTCAGTCATTCTTTCCCTTTCGGCAAGTCCAGATCTGCTCGCCTCCGTGGCGGAACAGACCGCGCTTGAAGTCGCCGTACAACGCATCGATCTGGAAACCGCATCCCTCCAGCAGATGCTGCATCTCGTAACGGTAAATGAATCGCAGCTTCAGATCGGTGAAGTGCTTCGACACCGGCTGCCCGTTGGGTTTTATCTCCTCGAAGCAGCGAATCTCCTCGATGAGCTGCTCCTCCAGATAGTACCGGCGGGTTTCCCACATCATCACTCGCCTGCCGGTAATAGGATGCTTGAAGGTCTTTTCCAGCATGAATGCCTGACCGGTGTAGCTGCTGTGGTCTGCGATCATGTTCAAGTTGGGATCGAAGATGTTGAACACCAGCAGCCCCTCGTCCACGAGATGTTCATGGATGCCTCGCAGGGCTTGCCGCTGGTCATCGACCGTCAGCAGATGCAGGAAGGCGCGGAAGGGCACGGTTATCAGCCGGAAGGTTTGGTCAAGATGGAAGCTGCGCATATCGCCTTCCACCAGCGACACCTTGCTGCGGATTTCTGGATTCAAGGCCGCGACCCTTTTGCGGGCGATGTTCAGCATATCCCGCGACAGGTCCAGCCCGGTTACGGCTATCCCTGCTTCAGCGGTGGGGATTAGAATGCGACCGGTGCCGCAGCCCAGTTCCAACACGGGTCCTCCAGTCGAACGAGCCGTCTCGACGTAGAAGGGGATGTCTTCCGCCATCTCGATGTAGCTGTCGTACAGCTCTGCGTCGAGGCGCTGGTATTCAGGGATCATTGAAGTTCCATTGAGGTTGTAAGTGGGGTTGACCAATTATCAAATTACCATCTCCAGTTCGATCTCATCCCGGAGGGGAATATTATCGACGCCGAGCAATGGGATTTCGGGCTTGATGCGGCGGTCAATATCCACCGCACCAGGGTATAACGCTTTCAGATAGAAGCCTCGCCTCTGGTAAAATCGCAGCGCGGGGGTGTTGTCGTTGGTGGTGATGAGCCACAGCTTGCGGCAGCCGTCTCGCTTGGCGAGGTTTATCACAGCGTCCAGCAGAGCCGTGCCCACACCGGATCCTCTGCTGCGGCAGTAAAGCGAGACGATCTCCCAGCGGACGCCGTTCGGTTTGTAGGTCAGCAAGCCTACCACGACGCTGTTGCTCCACGCTGCCAAGCCAGGCAGATCGGCGGCGTTGACCGACTTCCCGCGAGTGACGATGATTGCCGATCCCCACGCTTCCACCAGCAGTTTCTCCACCACCGGACGATGCTCGTCCGAGGTGGGAACAATCTCGATTTTATTCATACCGGTTCAAAGCATCCAGGAACTGATCGGTAGTCGCAAAAAGACCTTAAGTCGTATGACATTGGTTATGTATAGAAAATCGCGGCAGGATAAGGGCGTCCCGCTGATAATATTCTCATTTCAATGGAATGGGGATAAGCTTCACTACAACCTTCTGAACCAGCAGCCAGCAACCAGTAACTAAAGAGGCAGCCTAAAGGTCAGTTCCCCGCCGGCGCCGCTACCGTGAACGACCGAGCCACGTTCGACCAAGCCTGACCTCCATGCCCGTCGTCCGCCCAGACCTTCCAATGGTACACGCCCGGCGCATTCACCGAAGCCTCCGGCAGACGGAATTCAACAGCCTGCTGAACGGGAAAGCGGGTTGACTGCTGGGTGAAGGCCGCGTCGCGAGCCAGGATTACGGTGTAGGTAACCGTGTCGCCCGGATCAACGTCCACCGCTGCCGTCCACTTAAGCCTAACCACTCCGATGACCACCGCGCCATCCGCCGGTTCCAGCAGTTCAAATCCCTGCGGCGCGTCGTTGGCGGCATTAAGAACGAATTTGCCGGTCTCCGACCAGGCGCCCTTCGCTCCGGCCTTATCGACCGCCCGAACCCGCCAGTAATAGACCGCATTGTCCTTCATTCCCGCCGGTTCCGCCAATGTTACACCCGCCGGCGTACTCGCGTTGGTTACATTCATCGAGAAGTTTGAAGCGGTTGAGATTTCCACTTCATAGGACAACGTTCCGGGCACGTCGGCATCGTCCCTATCCGTCGCGGGAGACCAGCTCAGACTCGCCTTCGCTGCCACCTCGTCAGGCTTAGGCGACAGCAGCAAGCCGACCTTTTCCGGAGCGTCGTTGCTGGTGTTGAGGATGAAGCTGCGCGACGCCGACGGCGGGCTTTCCGCGCCGTCGTTATCAACCGTCACTACCCGCCAATACCAGCGGGCGTCGTCGGTCAGGTCTGCTGCTTGCGCGGTGGTCTGCCCCATCATGCTGGTGAAGGACTTCCTCTCGCCGGTGAAATCAGGTTGGGACGACAGCTCAATCCGGTAACTGAGCTTATCGGGAGTGTCGGTGAGGTCTTTGTCTGAAGCGGGCTGCCAGCTCAACGCCGCTGCCGCGACAGTCGCTCCGTCCGCCGGTGAAATCAACCCAGGCGACGGGCTGGGAGCGTCGTTGGCGGAATTGAAAATGAAACTGGCGATGGCGGTGTAAGGGCTTTCCGCGCCTTGAGGGTCGCGGGTCTTGACGCGCCAGTGCCAGTGGGTGTCGTCGGTCAAACCGGCAGCAGTCAAAGCGGTCTGACCGGCAGGAACTGTGAAGGTCTTCAATGCGCCGCTAAAGTTTCGGTCTGCACAAAGTTCGACCACATAGCCCAGGCGGGACGGGACGTCGTTAAGGTCCTGGTCGGCCGCGGCCTCCCAAGCCAGATTGACCGCAGCTGCTTCCTCGCCGTCAGCGGGTTGAATCAGGCGACGCGGTGGAGCCGGCGCGTCATTGGCGGGATTGAAGGTGAAGGTCATCGGTCCGCTCCAGGCGGACTCGATTCCGTGATTATCGACGGCTTTGACCCGCCAGCTATATACTTCATCGTTCTTCATGTCAGCAGCGATGGGCGAGGCCGGCAGATTGGCTGCTGAAACATCCTTAACCGTCCGCAGTACCGACTCGCCGGGCTGACCGAGTTCTTTGCCCACTTCGACCACGTAAGTCAGCTTGTCCTGCGGATCAGGGTCCGTTGAAGACGCCCAACTCAGCGCACCGCCGGCGGTTAGTTCAGCATATTGCTGATTTGCCGCGGCGGAAGGCGCGACAAGACGCGGCATTGAAGGCCGGGTGTCGCAGGTGAAGGACTGCGCTGCTGAGGCGGTCTCCAGACCGGTGTTATCGACCGCCGTCACCCGCCAATAATAAGTCGTGTTCTGCAGGGGGTAGGGGGCGTTGTATTTCTGTTCCCTTAATCCTTCGATGCGCTTGGCGCCGGCAAGACCGGCATCGGTGCCGTACTCCAGCCGGTAGCTGACTGACGACCGGTAATCCACGTCCTGCGATGCACCCCAGACGAAGTCGATGGGCCCCAGGTGGTTGAACTGCTGCCCGGCTTTGGGCGCAGTCAAGATCGGGGCAGTGGGGGCGTCCTCCTGCACGTTAACTAAGAACACCTGCTGCGACGACCAGTCGGAAGCGGCACCGTCGTCATCTCGCGCTCGCACCTGCCACATCCATAGTGTGTTGTCGCGCAAAACTTCGGGCGTGGTGAAGGTCGTGACGCCGGGCGCGGCGCTGAAGTAATGGGCGGGTTTGGCGTCGGCCTGCCCCAGATAGAATAACTGCACGTCATACACCAGCGACGAAGGCGGATCGGTCAAGTCTTCGTCTTCAGCGGCCTGCCACGAAAAGGTTGGCGTTTGGGACCGCAGCGCTGTGCTGTCAACCGGCGCGAAGGGAGCTTTCGCCATCCCCGGCGCGTCGTTGGCGCGGTTGAAGCGGAACTTGACCGGCTCGCTCCAGCCGCCCTTGAAGCCGTGGTTGTCAACCGCCCGGACCCGGAAGAAGTAGTCGCGGTCGTCGCTGAGTTTATCCTGCCCGGCAAGCGAAGCCAGCGTGGCTTTCATGACGCCCTCGGCGTGAGGAAGTCCTTCGACGCGCACCAGCGGTGTTCCGAAACCTCCGTCCGCGGCGATCTCCAGCGTGTAGGTCAGCCTATCAGCTGGATTGGGATCGGCGGCGCCGGTGAACTGCAATGGATCCGGCGGCATCAGTTCCATTGGCATCGCCGCGGCCGCGGGAGCTGTGGGCGTGGTGTTGGTAATGAAGCTGAAGTCCGCCGCAGCGGCGGTCTTCAAAGCGGTGTTATCGAGCGCTGTCACCATCCAGCGGTATTGGGCTTCGTTGGTCAGCGGCTTGTGATATATAATCTGCGGCTGCGGCGTGACGGTTGAGAAGACGCTCTTAGCGCTCTCGAAAAGCTCGAAATGATAAGTTATCGACGACTCCCAGTCGGGATCGGAACTTGCCTGCCACTGGAACAGCAGAGAATCCAATTCCGCCACCGCTGCGCCGGATGCTGGAGCCGTCAAATCAAACGGAGCCGGCGCATCCTCCGCGAAATTCACCAACGTTGACTTGACGGGGCTCCACGCCGAAACCGCGCCTTCATCGTCGCGTGTTCGCAGCCGATACAGCCACAGGTGGTTGTCGTCCAGTTCAGCGGTCAGTTCCACGCTTCCGGGAGTTGAATTAAACCGACG
>CAZCEM010000006.1:0-8309 GCA_964497555.1 uncultured bacterium | reverse complement strand
GTCGTAGAGCAGGCTCGACGGCGGATCGGACCGGTCGGGATCCGAAGCTGCGACCCAGGCGAAGCGGATGTTCCGCGCGCCCCTGACGGTGTCAGGCGGAGCGGTGACCACGGTGACCGGCGCGGGCGGGTCGTTGTAACGGTTGAAGAAGAACGACCCGGCGGAGGAATACTGGCTCTCGGCGTTGTGGTTGTCGCGCGCGCGAACCTGCCAGAAATAAACGTGGTTGTCGGTCAAGGCCTCCCAGCCCTGCAGTTGCTCAATCCGCAGAGCCGTCTCAGTCCAGCCGCTCAGACCGGCGGCTTTGGTCTTGAGGTCAGCGCCGGTGAACGCCTCTACATCATAGAAGACCGCATCTGCAGGGTCGGGGTCGGTTGAAGCCGCCCAGGTTAACAAACCAGCGGGCTGACGCTCCTCGCCCGCCAACGGAGCGCTCATCAGCGGCGCGGCCGGCGTGGTGTCGATGAAGAATTTGCCGGTGGACGAGGATGCTGTTTTTAGACCGGTGTTGTCAACGGCAGTGACGCGCCAGTAGTAAGTCTGGCGGTTTTCCAGCGAATCGGGCACCGTGAAGGAAGTGGAAAGGATTTTGGAGTAGACTTTTTTATTGACGAAGCTCTCGGTCTTGGCGATTTCTGCGGTGTAGTTGACCGAGGACAGGGGATCTGGATCGACCGCTGCGGTCCAAGTCAGCTCGGGATGCAACGGGTAGATTGCTGCTCCGCCGACCGGCGTGGTGAGGTCAAATGCCGCTGCTGGTTCCTCTTGAGCGTTAATCCAGAATGAACGGAATTCACTCCAAGGTCCGTATTCGTAAGGGTCATTGGCGCGAATCCGGAAACGGCAGCCGCTATTCTCAACCAACGGCCGGCTGACCGTCCAGATAATCTTTCCTCCCGCGGCGGCAATTTTATCGGCGGTGAGCTGCGGTTGGGACGGATTCTCCAGCGCATAGACTTCATATTCATAAGTCAGGGCGTCGCCTTCGGCATCGGCGACGGACTCTGCGCTCAACTGCGGACTGAGGCTGGCGACCAGCTCATCAGGCTTCGGCGAGACCGGCGTCGGCGCCGAGGGCCGGCTGTTCATGTGGAAATGCAGGTCGATAGGATCGCTCCAGAAAAAACCGCTGTTGACGCGGATTCGGGCGTTGTAGTTCAATCCGTCTTCCAACGCGGGTCCAACGTAAGCGGTCTGATGAGCGCTGCTGGGTGTTTCACCGCTGTCCCACAGCGGCGAGCCGAGAGGCACGCCGGCAGCGTCGGCGTTAAAGACTTGAATCTGAAAATGCGTCTGCGGGCGTTCGAGAATCTCCCAGTAGTTCCAATTGAAGCAGGGCGAATGATTGACCAGGTTTAAAACGCTCGCTTCATCCGCAACGGTGAAGTCCTCCACCAGCGGTTTAGGCGACATGGTCTCGTAATCGGCGGAGGTTTCGGGTTCAAAGGGCGCGAACAGCGTGATGTGCCCGCCGATGTCGTCGCCGATGGCATACATCGATTGGTCGCTGCGCTGCGAAACCATTCCATGCCCCACGAAGACGCCGCTGTTGGCGGCTGTCTCCTGCAAAGCCAGCGCTATGCCCTCAGGATCCTTTGCGGAGGTGACCTTAAGCTGGATGACGTCGCGGATGGCCGGTTGGGCGTCCACCGCTTCCAGACGAACCCACAGATGCGCGCCGTCGGCGACGCCGTAGGGTATCTCATCGGCGTAAGAATCATTGCGGCACAGGCGGATAAGATGGACTTTCTTCGGATTGGTCTTCAGGTCGGGGGGCGGCGCCCAAAGCACCGGCTCATAGAGCACAAAAGGCTCGGTCATGTCCTCGCGGCGGTCGTGGATGTAGGCGTGGAAATTAAATCTTTGGGGATTGCCGAACCAGTTCTCCGTCGCTTGGATGTTGTTGACGGCTTTTTGCAGGTAGATCGCGTGAGAGCCTTCCTCGAAGGCATTGCCGCTCACTTGGACGTTCAATTCACCAGTGAAGTATAGATTGTGGGATTTAAGCCCCGCTTTGTTGTCGTAATACACGTTGGCATTTAGGATGAGATGCGCCGATACGGCGGCATATACCGCCCCGCCGTGCCCTTTGGCTCTGTTGCCGACGAAGCGGTTGCCGATTATGTCCGCTTCGCTGAGCGATAGAAACACCCCGCCTCCGGTCTCGTCCGCGCGGTTGAAGGCGATGAGGTTGTTCCTGAGCGCCGCCTTCGAGCCCACGGCAATAAACACACCGCCGCCGCAGACGGCTTGATTGCCGACGATTTCGCACTCTTCAATGACAGGATTGGAAACGCTGCCGCAGTAGATGGCTCCGGTTCGGGCGCGGTTCTGGCGGATAGAGCAGCGGGTGATGCGGATTTTGACGGAGGAAACCGACAGCGCCGAGCTGAAGGTCAGAGGAGCGCTTCCGGAGTATTCAATGATGCAATAATCAAGACATGATTCGTTAGTCTCAGGCTCTTCGGCTTTCATCCACTCGGGGATAGAAGTTCCGCCAGTGAGGATTATGCCTCCCCAGGCGCCGGGCGCGCGGTCGCCGGCAGCGGTGAAACGAATGCTGTCTCCCGCCGCGCCGCGGGCGATAAGCCAGCCATCCACAATCAAACCCGCGTCCGGCTCGAATTGAACCTCGACACCCGGTTCAATGACGAGGTGAACTCCCGAAGAAATCCGCACCTGTCCGGTCACGTGGTAAGGGCTGTCTTTTTTTAACCAGCGAACATCGTTATCGACAGGTCCATTCACTTCCACAGCCTTCAGACACGGGGCAAAGAATAACATCACCAGGATGATTGAAAAAAGCCGAAACGGCAGTTTGGGCATGGTGGTTCCCCCAATCGTTTGGCGCAGGAACAGACTGTCCCGCGAGGGATGGAAAACAGCGCGTGCGTAAATTTTAACCGCAAGCCTTCCGACTCGAGCGTTCGGAAAGTACCGTTACATGGTAATACTTTTTAGCTTTTTTCGCAAGTCAATAACCGCCTTCGAGGCGCTGTCGCCGTGGTCAATTTATCTCATGTAATAGCTCCAGACTCGAGTGTTAAAATGCGTAATACAGGAGGGGGGGCGTCGTTCTCACGCAGAATGGACTTTCAGTCCGACCTGACTTGGGCGGGACGCCCAACCTACGCTAGAAGAAACATCACCAACAAGCTGGACATGCCACCTGTCGGATATGACGCCTCTCGCCAGCCTTAAGAATCCGGTTCCTCCCCAACAGCCTCGGTAGCAATGAGCCTGTCGGTAACGTCCATGAATCGGTAGGGCTGCTCAAAGGTCGAGTGGTACAGTCGATTCGGAAGCAGCGGCAGCTCGGCATGAAACTCCTCGTTGAAGACGATTCGGAAGGTGTTGACCAGAGTGACCGCGTCCGGCGCCGCGTCTGTCTCCGCGTCCGGCAGCAGCGCCGCCCAGAGCACGCTGTGACGCTCACGCAGGAAATCGTCGCTGGGATGGCGCCATTGATGTATTGAGGCCGGACCGTGGTCGCCAATTATCACAATCACCGGCTTGACCTTGGATTCAGCCAAAATCCTTTCCAGCGCATTTAAAAGCCGGGAGTTCACGAACTGCAACTGCTCCACGAAAGACGAGCGAGGCAGCCACTCGTTGGGGCTGAAGCAGGCGGGAGGGACTTCCTCGCCGCGGGCGTTGAATATAAAGGGAGGATGAGGCACCATGAAATGGGCCATGACGAACTTAGGACCCGGCGCAGATCCGCTCTTCTCCAATTCCGCAAACATACTACGAACGCTTTCTCGGTACAAACTCACCAACAGCAATCGATTCTCAAGGGCGCTCAACATGCTGGTGTGAGTCAACATCATTAGGAACTCATTGTAATGGCTGGTCTTAATGGCGTCATCGACAAAATCGCTGCGGTCGTTCGGTCCCCAGCCGCTGCATATCAGAACCAGCCGGTATCCCAGCCGCCGGAACTGCTGCCAGACGGTCCCTTTGTGCATCAGAAAGCTGGGAATGGTGATGTCTCTTGAGTTTTCGCCGGGGTCAGATTGAAGGAAGTTCACATAGTCCATCCGCATCATCGAGGGGAGCGACAGCATTGTTTGGTTGTAATTGCTGTAAGCCCTATTTGCAACCGCGAAGCCCAATTCCCTTAGATGACGGATAAATTCCGAATTATCAAAGTCATAAACATCCGACAACGTGAACTTGTTCGGATAGGCGTCGAGGATTATAAAATAGACGTCGCGGCGGGGCGAGATTTCAGCATTGGTCCGCGTATCGAATAGGGAAACGGTCTCCGCGGGGACCGCCGTGGATTTGCTTTTAGTTAAAAAATATACGGTTAACTTGAAAGCAGACATCAGAATTAGGATGACGACCGCTGCGTTAAGAAAACGCGTCAGCCAGGCGGGGATCGCGCGGGATTTGAGAATAAAAAAACAAGCGGCGGCGTATGTCAACACCAGCGCCGGCGGCAGAAAACGATGCCGTCCGATTCTGACTCCCGCTATGGTCAAATACTTCACAATATTATAGAAATGACCGTAAGAAAAGAAGATGAATAATCCCAAAGTTACTATCAGCGCCGATCTGGCGGCGTCGCGCGTCATCAGCCACAACAACAACCATACCAGCAGCGTCCCCAGCAGAACCGCTGTCAACGGCAGCGGCACATCGGCTATCTGCGCCTTGGCGGCGTTATGGGCATACAACGACACAACCGGGTATAAGGCGAAGATAACAGGATGAATCGGAAGGGGATTCTTTTCTTTCAAAATTTGTCCTTTTATGATTTGGAAGAACACGAAGCAAACCTCAGAAAACCGTCGCTCGTAAATCAACCCCTGTTTTCTCCACACCTGGAGGGCGGACTTTAAGTCCGCTCTGACTTGGGAGGGACGCCCAAGCTACGCTAGAAGAAACATCACCAGCAAGCTGGACATGCTGCATGTCGGATATGACGCCTCTCGTCAGCCTTAAGAATCTGGTTTCTCCCCATCAGCCTCGGCGCCAATGAGCCTGTCGGTTACTTCCAGGAAGCGGTAGGGCTGCTCAAAGGTCGAGTGGTACAGTCGATTCGGAAGCAACGACAGCCCGGCGTGAAACTCCTCGTTGAAGACGATTCGGAAGGTGTTGACCAAGGTGAGTTTATCCGGGGCTGCTTTAGTCTCTGCGTCCGGCAGCAGCGCTGCCCAGAGCACCCCGTGCCGCTCACGCAGGAAATCGTCGCTGGGAGCATGCCACTGGTCGAACGACGCTGGTCCGTGGTCGCCGAGCATCACAATCACCGGTGTCTCTTCCGATTCCTTTAGTATCTTCTCAACAGCTTCGAGCATCAGTGCATTAACGTATTGAAGCTGCTGAACGTACCTCTCCCGCGGCAGCCAGATGTTCTGCCCGAACGAGATGTCGGGCGGTTCGACCGGTTCACCCTTGGCGCCGAAAACAAATGGTGCATGGGGCAGGGGGAAGTGCATGAACACAAACTTCGGACCCGGACGTGTCCCCATCCCCTCCAATGCCTGCACCATCAGCCTCACATTGTCCCGATGCCAGTCCGCCACCAGCAGCTTTCGCTCGATGACGCTCAACATCGTCGTATGCGTCAGCATCTTCACAAACTCGTTGTACCGACCGCATTTGACGGCTTCATCGACAAAGTCGTTGCGGTCGGTCGGACCCCAACCGCTGCGAATCAAGATGAGCCGAAATCCGTATTCTCGCAGCCGCTGCCAGACCGCGCCTCGTCGGAGATAACTCCAAGGGATGGAAGGGTCGGTCGAATTCTCGCCCGGCTTGACCTCCAGAAAGTTCATGTAATCCATCCGCATAATCGACGGGAGCGAGATGTTGGTCTGATTGTAGTTGCTGAAGGCGTTGTCAGCCACCATGAAGCCGAACTCCCGCAGCCGGTCCAAAAACGCAGAGTTGTCAAAATCATAGACGTCCCGCAGCGTCGTCCGGCTGCCGTATCCGTCCAGGATTATAAAATATACGTCGCGGCGCAGCCCGATGGCGGAACTGTCAAAGAAGGCGGTTCCAGCATTGACTTCAACCGGCTGGATTTGACGGTGAGAGAGTTTATAGGAGGCGGCATTCAGGAGTGTAAGGCCTATCAGGACGGCGGTGGTGGTGTTCAGGAGCTTGGTTAAGGAGGGAGACACTGCGCGCGCTTTCAATGCCGCCCAAGCCAGCATGGCAAATAATCCGACGGACACCAGCAGCAGAAACCGATGCCGTCCGATTCGGAAGCCGCCTAACTTTAGGTACTTCAAAGCATCATAGACGTGCCCATAAGAGAAGAACACCACCAGTCCCAGCGTCAGTATCAGCGCAGACTTCGCCGCGTCGCGGAGCGCCAGCCACAACGCCAGCCATAACACGACCGCCCCGCCCAGAACCATCGCCAGCGGCAGCGGCAGGTCGGCAGCTTGCGCCTGAGCGACGTTGAAGGAATACAGCGACAGCACCGCGAATAATCCGTACAGCAGCGGATGCAGCGGTAGGGGGCGTTTTGCGTTCATTGCGCGGAGAACTCAGTGTTTTCTTGGCTTAGAAAGATGAAATGCAAAATGCAGAATGTAAAATGTAAAATGCAAAATGTAGAATGCAGAATGCAGAAGGAAGAATGTCTCCAATCCCCATTATCATAGATGCTGTATCCTAATTTTACATTTTACATTTTACATTTTACATTTTGCATTCTACCTTCGCTTCATCAAATACAACACCCTTTCTGAACCTTTCACCGGCGAAGCTGCCTCGATGTGGAAGCAGCGCTGAAAGTCCTGCTCAAAATGCCTTTGGTCATACTCGGTGAAGATATCCTTCCGCGTCGTCAACAGACGCTGCACCTGCGAATCGGACTTCGGCACGAATTCGATTATCAGCCGCCGACATAGATCGGCGAAAAAATCCACGATGTTGGTGAAAGGTAGGTTGTTGGATATTGCGAGATGATGAACCAGCGCCAGCGCCATTGCCAGATCGACCGGACCCCGCTCGGTTAGAGAACAGCGCTCCCGATGCCGCCAGCCGAGCCCGGGGCTGGGGTTGGTCAAGTCCAACACCAGCGGCAACAAATAATCCTCCCGCTCCTTACGTGATTGCAGATAAGCCTTCTCCACCGCAGCGGGATCGACGTCGAACGCTACTGTAGGGATGCCTCGCGCTGACGCCAGCCGACTGAACAGGCCGGTGTTGGCGCCCAAATCCCACACCGACGCCGGTGCTGCGTGCTGGAGGTAGTCTTCGACCAGCTCCCTCTTAGCTTCAAAAGCCTCGCCCGAATAATTGGTGGCGGAATAATACTCACCCCATTCGGTATCCCCGGCTTTCCAGGTCAGACCTGAGACGGCTTTCTCAAGGCTGTCGATGAGCCCCAGCAGGGCGTTGCGGGACATTTTGCCCGAGACGCGGGATTTGTCGAGGGGTTTGTCAGCCCAGCGAGCCTGGCTGGATGCGTGTAAATGTATGTGCATCTTCAGCGGAAGATTGAAATGCGTCCGCCGCGGCAACAGGCTCGACGTCAAGTCGAGCGGCACGCCGTCGATGAAGCTCATCAGCAGCCGCGACAGACGAAAATCCCGGTAAGCCATAAGGGCTAACGGCGCGAGGAAATGCTGGCAGAATTGCCGATATGCCACCCAAGGCGCGCCGGATTGACAGCACTCGAAGGAAAGCGTGTCGATGAGGAGGGGATGGCCATGAAAAAATTGTATATTATAGGAACTCGCGTCCTTCAGTGACATGTCGAATTCCAGCGCGGTCTTCTGGAGGACCAGGGTGGTCAGCGCTGCGTCTTTGAGCTGGCTGAAGCACCATTCGTAAGGATATGAGATAAAGGGAATCCTCTCGGGGCGGAGCACCTTGAAGGCGGTTTCGGGCGCATGGGGCGGGTGGTCGGTCTCCTCATGAGGAATCATCAGGCGGCTCTCGGTCAGCCTGGCGTACAGACCGGATTCCATCAGACGCTGATAATCGGCTTCACAGCAACGGTTGACCTGCCGGTAGAGGACGCCTTGGTCGGTGAACAGGAAACCGCTGGGATCACGAAAAGAAGCCGGGTTGACGCCGGTGGAAGCAGCAGCGTTCATGCCTTTTCTTTTTTCCCGACTATACCGCGGAAAAAGGCGTGAATTTTCTTCCAGAAGATCTTCACCGAGAAGAGCAGTCCCAGACCGGTGGCGATGAGCATCTGCAGCATGTAGCTGCCGGTGCCGGGGTCGAGATAGGCTGAGGCGGTTTGCGGCAATAGAAAAAACGCGGTCAAAGCCGCGAGTAGGATTCCCGACCCCTTTAGGTGTGAGTTCATAGCTTGGTCCAGTATGTAAAGGTGT
>CAZCEM010000005.1:0-18288 GCA_964497555.1 uncultured bacterium | reverse complement strand
GCCGCAGGGTGTCCGCACCCTGCGGTTGCTGCTATTTTCATCTTCCGTGGTGGGGAAGCCACCATGACAATTCCCGCGAAAGCGGGAATCCAGAATGTAGCTAATGGATGCCAGCTTTCGCTGGCATGATGCGCCCGTGCCGTTAAGCACTATGTTCAGAATTAAATGCACCCCTTAATATCTAAGCAAGCTGAAGCTTGAACTCAAACACTGACTACTGCCCACTGACTACTGATACTAAATCGCAATCAATAGGTCATTATTACAAGCAAGGCGTCAAAGGAATATGCAAACGGTCTCTATTTCCATCCCTACTTTCTCCCTTTCTCCCTTTCTCTTTATATATGACCATTTGAACGCAACTTGGTATGAGCACTGAGCACTGTGAACTGTGAACTTATCTAAATATCCAAATTCTTCACGTACTTCGCGTTGGCTTCTATCCACTGCTTCCGCGGCTCGACCTTGTCGCCCATCAGCGTCGTGAACAACCGGTCCGCTGCCGCTGCGTCCTCGATGGTCACTCGCAGCACCGTGCGCCTCGCCGGATCCATCGTGGTCTCCCAAAGCTGCGACGGATTCATCTCGCCCAAGCCTTTGTACCGCTGCTGCCGCAAGCCCTTCTCGCCCAGTTGCTTGATGATGCGCTCCCGCTCCGCGTCGTCGTAAGCGTAATGCTCGTCCTTTCCCCGCGCGATCAGATACAGCGGCGGCTGGGCGATGTAGATGTGGCTGTCCTCCACCAGATTCTTCATGTACCGATAAAAGAACGTCAGCAGTAACGTTCGGATGTGCGCGCCATCGACGTCGGCGTCGGTCATGATGATGATCTTGCTGTACCTTAGCTTCTCGATGTTCAATCCGCCGTTCTCCTCATCCTCTTCATTCAGAAAGCCCACCCCTATCGCTGAAATCATGGTGCGGATCTCCTCGTTGCCCAAAATCTTGTCCATGCGGGCTTTCTCCACGTTCAGAATCTTTCCCCGCAGCGGCAGGATGGCTTGGAAGCGCCGGTCTCGTCCCTGTTTCGCCGAGCCGCCCGCCGAGTCACCCTCGACAAGGAACAACTCGCAATGTTCAGGATCTGTTATCGAGCAGTCCGCCAGCTTGCCGGGCAGGTTGCCGGACTCCAGCGCGCCCTTCCGGCGGGTGAGTTCCCTCGCCTTGCGAGCCGCTTCGCGGGCGCGGGCGGCCTGCACCGACTTCTCCAACAGCCTCCGGGCTTCGGAGGGGTTCTCCTCCAGATAGGTGTTGAACTTGTCGCCAAAGACCGCTTCCACGATGCCTTTGACGTCGTTGTTGCCCAGCTTGGTCTTGGTCTGACCTTCGAACTGGGGATCCGCCACCTTAACCGAAATGACCACCGTCAGTCCTTCACGGCAGTCGTCTCCCGACAGGGTGAATTTGTCGTTCTTGAAGATGCCGCTGCGCAGGGCGTAGTTGTTCAGCGTCCGCGTTAGGGCCGACTTGAATCCCGCAAGATGAGTGCCGCCTTCAATCGTGTTGATGTTGTTGACGTAGGTGTAGACCGTTTCTAGATAGGAATCGGTCCATTCCAGCGCGACCTCCACCGGCACGTTGTCCTTCTCGCCAGAGATATATATAGGTTTGTTGTTTATCGGGGTGCGGTTTTCATCAAGGTACGATATAAATTCCACAATGCCGCCCTCAAAGTGAAACTCCTCACAACGCTCCATGCCGGCGCGCTTGTCCTGCACCGTGATGCGAAGTCCGGGGTTCAAGTACGCCAGCTCCCGGATGCGCTGGGTGATGATGGAGAATTTCCAGACAATCTCATTAAAGACTTCATAGTCCGGCTTGAACACGGTCTCAGTGCCGCAGAAGGCGGTCGTTCCCACCTCCTCGACCGGCGCCGCAGCTTCACCGCGCTGGTAGGACTGCTTGTACAGCCGACCATCCCGACCTACCGTTACCTTGCACCACTCGGACAGAGCGTTCACCACCGACACTCCCACGCCATGCAGACCGCCGGACACCTTGTAGGTCTGACGGTTGAATTTGCCTCCGGCGTGCAGCACGGTCATGACGACCTGCAGTGCCGACACGCCTTCTTCAGGGTGGATATCGACGGGGATGCCGCGTCCGTTGTCACGGACAGTGATGGAGTCGTCCTCATTGATGACGACGTCGATGCGATCGCAGTAGCCGGCCATAGCTTCGTCGATGGAGTTATCAACTACTTCATAGACGAGGTGGTGCAGTCCGCGGCTGGAGATGTCGCCGATGTACATCGCCGGGCGACGGCGCACGGCTTCCAGCCCCTTCAGGACTTGTATATCTTCAGCGGTATAATGGTTGCTGCCGTTGTGGTTGTTTTCCATGGGTTCCTATCAGTTCAGGCTGTTAGTCAAAACCGGCGAAATTCTCAAAGCATCCTGTTGGACTTCACTTGCTTTTATCGCCGATTTTGTTTTCGTAGAGTTCCGTTAGAATAACAGGTTTGAGCTTCTCACTTAAGAGTGGCAGTTCGTCATTGATGATACTCCAAACCAGTGTGTAATTGATGCCAAAGTAGCGATGCACAAGGGCATTTCTGAAGTCCACAACATCTCGCCAGGGTATTTATGGGTATTGTGATTTAAACTCATCGGGAAGGTTTCTGATTGCTTCACCGAGTACATGAAAGTACTAGAAGATCGCTCCATTGACAGTCTCATCACTGCAGAATTCATCGAAGCTGACTCGTCCGGCGATCCGCTGAATCTTCTTGATTGCGTCTTCCGCGTCTCTAAGAAAGAATCGGATATCACTCGACATCGATCAAGTCCTTTGAGATTATCGACCAGGCGAAGGAATCAACCACGTCGCGAGTGGAGACGTCCACCGAACGCCCCAGCAAATCTTCCAGCAGCCGCTTAAGGAAGATGTATTTCTTCCAAGTGACAGTGCCCTGAAACTCGACCAGCACATCCACGTCGCTGTCTGGACGGTCATCCCCTCGCGCGACTGAGCCAAACAGAGCCAGGGACTTAACGTCCAACTCATTCAAGCGGCTGCGATTAGCGCGGATTTGTTTAATCACCTGATCGCGGTACATGTCTTCCCAACCTCTAATACCACTGGCATTCAGCCGGTTGCGCATTTAACAAACGCGCTTGCATCGCTTTCTGCATTTTGCATTCTGCATTCTGCATTCTACATTCCCCTCACCTAACCAGCGTCAAAGTCCTGAGCCGAATCTCCCCCGCACGCTCCAGCCTCGCCAGATATACCCCCGAAGGCAGCCCCTCGGCGTTCCAGCTTACTGTATGCGCGCCCGCCGTCATTACCCCGGAGCTGAGGGTTTCCACCAGCCGCCCGTTCAGATCGAAAATTCCTAAGCTAACCTCACCTGCTCGAGGCAAGACGAACTGCAGCCGCGTCTGGGCATTAAAGGGATTGGGGAACGGCTGCTCCAATGCATAATCCATCGGCAGGACCGAATCACTCACTGAAAGAGTATCCCCATAAAGCGGTCTCACATCAAATACGCTCACAGTCGATTGGCCGGCAGCATAGACATACGGGTAAGAAAACGCCATATCCACCGGCGAACCCCAGTCAAAAGCATAATACCCCACCGTTTCGCATGAGTCGAAAAAGGGCGACTCGCCGTGCAGCCGGTAGATTGCCAGACCTCCCCGGTGATCGATCCGAGCCAGCAGGTCGTTTTCGAGCAACAGCATCCGCATATTGTTGGAAGGCCAGAGCGGGCTGAATTGAGCGGTGATCTCCATCTGCTGGTGTCTTAAATCCCGAACGGGGATAGAGCCGCCGCTTCCTCAGAACAAGGCCCGGTCAGTCATGGCAAAACCATAGTATTTGACATCGTCGCCCGCTCGAAACGAGCCCATCTTCATCGGCTGCAAAGGATCGGCAATACTCACTACCCAGGCAGTATCTTCACCGGCGAAATCTACCATGAAGAGGCGTCTCCCGGCTAAATCAACTCTGGTAATGGCGGAAGCGCTGGGAATGACTGCCGCCTCCTGGGGATCGGTTGGATCGGAGACGTCCAACACCCTCAGACCTGCCGCCCCATTTGCCACATAGGCATACGGCTCTCGAAGCGCAATTTCATAAGCTCCGCCTCCTTCCATGTAGAGCAATTCCGGGTTTTCCGGCTGTCGGAGGCTCATAATTCGAATCCCGCCGACGTCGAACGGAGCGCCTCGCCCCACGGCGAAGAGCAACTCGCCGGAGATGGTGGTCTTGGGGGAATGCGCGTCGGGCATAAGCGGGAACCAGCCGCAGAAGCGCGGCGCGCGGGGATTTATCATATCATAAATGCCCAGCCCAATGCCCGCCCAGCCTGAGAAGGTTACATAGGCGTAATTCCCGCAGAGATCGACGTCCTTGACATCGCCGTAGTTTTCGGAGGCATAAATCACTTCCATATCGGATGGTTCATGCGCGTTCCAGACCTTTAACTGCGAGTAGTTGAATGAGAGTGAATAGAGAAAACCTTCACCCGAAGCCAGTGAGGACAGGTCCTGAGTTCCTTCATTCTGATACTGTCGAACCCATTCCGGCTCGCGCGGATTGGAAATATCCAGCACTGCCAGACCCTGGTTAAAACCGTTGCCGTCAGCGGCGCCGCGCGCAACGAACAGGAAATCTTCCATGGCGGTCATATCGTCAACCTGGCGGATATCCTCGGTGAACCAGGTTTCCACGATATTATTGGGATCTGAGACATCGAATACGGAGAGCTTGTTTGGTTCTGAGTTGCGCCAGCAGTAAAGGTAGCTGTTAAATATTTTTAAAAAATGGTAATTACCGGCTCCCCAGCGGCATCCGAGCAGCCGAACGTTTCGTGGATCTTGAACGTCCAGCACTACTAAGTTTCGATTCTCAGCCATGGCATAGATGCGGCCGTTTGAATAGGCGGCGTCTGATATTCGGCCTTGATCCTGATATTGGTTAATAAGCTCAGGATGGGCGGGATCGTGTACATCCCAAATACCCAGGCTCCAGATACCCTGATCCCCTACCAGATTGTGCACCCCTGCATACAGATAACCATCCACAACAACAGGCCCATCGTGCATGGGATTCTGCATATTCAGCAGTTCAATTCGAGACAACTCTTGCACAGCGGATGGATCGGATACATCGAAAATTCCAATGTACTTACCGGATGTATCCACCACTACGTAAGCGGTTTCATTGACTACTGTAAGGGAGTTTATGTTCCGTCCGCTTAGAAATCTGCCCAGTTCGGTGGGCATCAAGGGATCTGATACATCGAAAATCCAGACGCCATCCCATAAGGTTCCAATGTAGAGGACGTCTCTATCCTTCGCCAGATCATGTCCTCTTGACCAGCAGTCCACCAGGTTGGATGCCAGGCGAATGTTTAGGCTGTCCTGAGCTACTCCCGCCCCTGACAGCATTACAATCGCGAATAGTATGGTCACTGAAAATCTTATCTCCCGGCCTCCTAATGATTACTGAATCAAAAGCATGAATACTGTTTGCCGTCAGACTTAAGTCTAACAGCATATCAACCAGCTTTCGCCGGTATGACGGCTTCAAAAACTTTCTCCCTTTCTCCCTTTCTCCCTTTCATACAAACTTAATGTCCCTTACCACTTCCTTTCTCAGATCATAATTCAGGCTCTTTATTATCGACAGCTTCAAATAATGAAGCTCCTGCCGCCAGGCCGCGGAATTCACCTTGACCGTCAGCACACCGTCTGCGATGCTCATCGCCTCGCTGATTCGAGCAATCTTCTCGCCCACCACCTGCGGCCAGCGGATGACGGCTTGCTGTTCCCGAAACCTCTCTGTCAACCCCAGCGCGTCGATCAGCCGATGCGCGGCTGTTCCCAGGTTAGACACCCCATCGCGAGGCGCGGCTTTCTCCCACTGGCGGTATTCCGGCAGCTTTGACCGCGGTTCAATCGGCTCCTCTTCCTGCTTGCGAAACAGCCACTCGTCGTCCATCTAGTAAATCCTTATTCCCATCCGCAGCACCTCCGCTGCGAAGCTGCAACTTTCAGCGTTGGTAAGCTCTTCGGCGTCGAAGAAGTGGAATTCGAGGTCGTCGCTGTACTCACGTTGAATATCGACCATACTCTGGAGCTGTTTTTTAAACGGCTGTCTTTCAAGTTTTTTAATGAAGGCACCCAGATCAATGTCGCTTCACTGGTGGGTTTTGCCGATAACTTGCGATCCGAACAGATAAACAGCTTGAACCGGCAACTTCTTTGACATTCCTTCGGAAGCTCGCTTAGCCAGATCTATCACACTAGCGTTTGCTTCAACCAAGTTACGATCTCCTTTGTCTTTTCTAATCTTTCAGAAGCAAAACCTCTTCTATATTCTGAATCTGCACTTCTTCCCTAAACCATCAAGCCCGTCCAGTTTCAGAGGACGGGCTTGACGATCGGATGCATCACGAAACCGGACTAAGGTAACGCTGCTCCCTTGAAGCCATCCCCTAAACTACCTCAACCGTATCGGCATTAACAGCATCAGAAAGTTTTCATTATTCTGCTGTGATGTCGGGTGAATGACCGCCGCATCCTCATGGGTGCTCATCTCGAAAACCGTCTCCTCCGTATCAATCTGACGAAGCACGTCCATCAGATAGTTGCCGTTGTAGGCAATATCCATCGGCTGGCCTTCATAGGAAATCTCCAGACTCTCCTTCGCTTCGCTGCCAATCTCCTGATCCTCAGACTTCATATCCATCAAAGTCGGCTCCAAATGCAGCAATACCTGATGAGACAACTGGCTTGCAAAGATGTGAACCCTTCGGATCGCCGACATAAAATCACTGGTGCGCACCAGAAGATTCCCAGGGTTCTCGGTGGGAATCACGGACTCGTAATTAGGATACCGTCCGTCAATTAAGCGCGTTATCAGCGCAAACTTCTCAGTCCTAAAGGAAGCCCTCGTCTCAGCTAAGGCTATTTCAAGGGTCTCCTCGTCTTCAATTGTCCGTTGAATTAGATTCAGCGCCTTCATGGGCACTATAACATCCACCGAGTTGCCGCCATAATCGATTCCTTCTCGAGTAATCCTTGACAGCCGGTGACCGTCCGTAGCTACTACTGTAAGAGAGCCGGTTCTGACTCTCAAAAATAATCCCGTTAAAACCGGCCTCATCTCATCGTGGGAAACGGCAAACAACGTCTTGGTTATCATCCGCTTAAACAGACCAGCTTCGATTTCAAAGACTGTCTTCTTATCTACCGGCGGCAGTTCGGGAAAGTCCATAGGATCACCGCCCGGCAAAGTGTATCTGCCTTGAAAATCCCCCTGAAGATAGATTTTCCCCGGTTCAGGAACATCCAGCTCCAATGGAATATCCGGCAACTCGCGGACAATATCCTGAAAACGCTTCGCCGGTATAAGAACCCCGCCCGAGCCTTCCGAGTCAATCAGCTCAACAAAAGCCGTGGTTGTAACCTCAAGGTCGGTGGAAGTTATTTCCAATATCTTATCGTTCAACCTCAGGTGAAGGTTGCTCAATGAAGGCATGGGCATGCGAGCGGAAATGGTACCCACTACCTGCTGGAGGCCCTTTTCCATTACGTTCTGAGAGAAGGTGAACTTCATTTCTTTCCTCACAGTCTCTAATGAGAATAAGAGAATATTTAGATCTCTTATTCTCTTTGTTAGCTTGTTGATTTGTCAACAAGCGCGGTCTGACTTGTCTAACTGTTTGTCAGTTAAGCTGTTAAGGAGCAGTCAGATTGTGAAGCGATGGGTTCTTTTGTTGACACCAGGAATTTTTGGGTGGACAATTTCCCGCATAATGGCGAAAGTGTGACTTGTGTCAACTTGAATTCACACTTATTCACATGATTTGTGTGAATAAGTTGATAACTTCCCCAAAATCGGACTTGCAAGGCTGTCGGTCCAAAGGAGTCGCTTAACCCTCAGAAAAAAAATATAGCTGATTTGAGAGGAGGTTACAAGATAAGTCGGGTTAGTTAAGGTGAAATGTTCTATAAAGAAGCCATTTCGATGGTTCTTTTCAGCTTTTCGATGAGCTGGGAGGTGTTGGGGCTGTCCTTTATTCTCTCCTCGATGGTGTTACGAGCATGGATGACCGTCGCGTGGTCACGACCGCCAAACTGAAGCCCAATAGTCTTTAGCGTGTTGTTTGTGAATACGATGCAAAGGTACATGGCAATCTGCCGCGCTTCCGCAACATCCTTTTTTCTTGTTTTAGAGCGCAGATCATCGGGCGAAATTCCCATTTCAGAAGCCACGATTTCCTGGATCCGCTCTATGGAAACCTTTCGCATCGGACGCTTTATCATGTCCCGAATGGCAGACTTGGCAATTTCCAGCGTTACGGGCTTCTTCAGCAGAGAGGACTGACCGATGATGTGAATGAGCGCTCCGTGCAGGTTGCGGATGTTCTCGGTGATGTTGATTGCGAGAAATTGGGTGACGTCATCAGGGAGATTTAGGTTGTTCTCTAAAGCCAAGGTTCTAAGGATTGCCTCGCGGGTTTCGTACTCAGGATTCTTGAGTTCCGTAACTAAACCCCATTGCAGCCGGCTGGCGAGTCTCTCGTCAAATCCCTCCAATTCACGGGGGGATCTGTCAGAGGAGAAGACTAACTGCTTCCGGGACTGATAGAGGGCGTTGAAAGTGTGAAAAAACTCCTCCTGTGTCCGGTCGCGGGTGAGAAAGAATTGAACGTCGTCCAGAATTAAAACATCGATTGATTTGTAAAGCCGGCTGAAGACGTCCATCCTGCCAGTTTGTAGCGCTTGAACAAAGTTCTCGGTGAACTCCTTGCCTGTAATGTACAGCACTCGGTCGAAAATACCGCGCGAACAGATTAGGTTGCCTATTGCTTGCACCAGATGAGTTTTACCTAATCCGGATCCACCCCAAATGAGCAGGGGATTAAAGGGGGTTTGCCCGGGAGACTGCGCCAGCGTTATGGCGGCGGTGCGGGCAAAGCGGTTGCACTCACCTTCGATAAAGTTGCTGAAAGTGAAGCGCGGATTCAGATGGGTTTCAAAAGGCTCACGTTCACGCCGGAGGAGTTCAGTCCTGGAAACGGGCGCAGCTTTGAGCTTCTCCTCAGAACCACTCTCTTCTTCATAGCTGTAAAACACGGCATAGTCCTTGCCGGTTATCTCTGAGATAGCTTGCCTGAGAATGTTTCCGTAATGGCTCTCGATCCAATCAAAGTGAAATCGGCTGGGAACCTGAATCGTGAGGCGGTAGTCGTCGGAAAAGACCGGCTTGACCGGTTCAAACCAGGTTAGGTAGCTCTGTTGAGGGATCTTTCCTCGGAGGCATTCGCATATTGAGGGCCAGAGCGTAACCGGATCCGTCGCCAGACGAGGGGCTCTTTTTGCCATGGACAGCATTTCCTTTATTATCAAAGACTTAGGTTTTCAGGTTTAAGGACATTCTGAATATAGAGTTTGAACCTAACGGAGTCAAGCAAAGAGAGCGGTTGGTTTCAAAAGTTATGGTTTTGGGAATTTTTGGCTTTCGGTATATTTCCGGTTATGAAACTTGACAAACGTTTTCAAGTGGAATAATCCCGGTAAAAGCTCGATACAGCCTGCCTTTAGAGTCCTTGGTGGTAAGTTCAGCTCGAACGTATCCGCGGAGCGCCGTCGGAAGGATAAACTCATCCCTCCATGAACTTAGGTAGCGTCCGATTCTCTCCTCCTGCTGTCCTGTCTTAAGTACATGCTTTGCACCTTTAGTAACAATAACCAGCTCAATCGCAGATCCAAACTCCGGCGTCGAGGCAAACCTCACTTTAATGGATCCGGTGTCAGCCGCCTTGACTTTTTCTAAAGGATTGGATCCGTTTTTCGCCCTTACAACGCTAACTTCCAACGCCGGTCCGTCGCTCACGCATACTGGGCCCTGTTTGAGCTGCTGCAGAATGCCCGCTGCGTTGGGCTGAGCGTCAGAAACTATATGGGTGAGCATCTGTCCGAAAAGGTGACGGCAGCGCTCATGCAGCGCCAGCATCGGAAGCTTCACCTGCCGAAAGCGGTTAAAGTTGCCGTGAGCGTCGTCACCCGCAAAAAGACTCACGGGACGCCCCTCCTCGAGCGCTTTCGCCCAGACTTCCAACCCTTTCGCGGTGCCAGTATCCCACGCGCCGTTGAGAACCTGCCAGCCGTCCAGCCGAGGATCCGCAAGGTCTTTAGGCTGCCATTTGCCACGTCGCACCAGAAGCCATTCCCAGGGCGGCGCCGGTGCAAGGGGGTGAGCGGCAATGGCGAGGGCTTCTGGCGGCAGTTGGGCGAGGGCTTCCGGCACCGAGAACTCGCTGCGCGTGCGCAGCCATTTCTGAGCGTCGTCGCCGGATCCAGGCAGAAAACGTTCGCAGCCGAGAATCAGCAGATGGATGTTGCGTCCGTCGCAGCCGCGGCAGGTGAGTTCTTCGCCGGGGATCAAGACCACGCGGGGATTGGCGGCGTTCAGTCGGGCGGCGTGGTCGCGTATCAACTGCCATTTAGGGCGTGCCGGGTCGTCGATGAGGCAGTTGTCGAGGCGGTCGTCGAGGTTGTAGGAGTGGTCGGTCAGAGCTGCCCAGGACAGCCCCAGGGCTTGGGCGCCCGCTTGGATGTACTCCAAGGGCGCGCCGAATTCGACCTGATCTTCGCCGTATGCGGTGTGGCAGTGCAGCTCTCCAGCGCGCCAGCCTGGGAACGATGGACGCGGATCGAAGGCTTTATAGATTCTTAGCGGGGCGTGGGTCAGACCGGGGTGGTTGTCGATCTTGACCTGGTACTCACCTTTTCGGTCGCGCAGCCGGGCGGTGGCTTGGAGGGTGAATTCGCCGGGGGGCAGCGTCGTTGTGTCAAGGTAATAGATGAAATGACGCATCGGTTGGGTGAGGGTTGTCGAGGCGGAGAACACGGCTTCAGCCGTCTCACCGCCACCGCAGGCGGTCAGTTTGACGTCGAGCAGCTCGACCGGGAAGCGATGAGCGTCCTTAACCAGCAGCAATACCGGCAGGGCTTCTCCTGGTTCGAGGCGGTGCGGAGCGTCGAACAACACCTCCGGGCGGCGGCGGAAGTACAAGCTGAAGGGAAAGTACCGAAAGCGGTAGTGCGTTTCAGCATACAGCGCCGCCAGGGGTATAAGTGTAGTTAGGTCAGGCAAAGGACAGGAAGTTCAAAAGTTCAAAAGTTCAAAAGTCCGAAAGTTTGAAAGTTTGAAAGTTGCAGATAGGGAAAATTTCATATAAAAGTAGGATGTTATGGAAAAGATATAATTAAAGTCGAATTTGATTCACATTCTTCAACTTTTGAACTTTTGAACTTATTTTCTCCAAAACTCCCTCAGGAACAGCACCAACAGCCCGAAGATTTCCAGACGTCCTATAAGCATCACCGCGCTGAGGATCAGCTTGCTGCCGTCGTTCAGTCCGGCGTAGTTGCCCATCGAGCCTACCTTGCCCAGACCTGGACCGGCATTTGCCAGGCAGGCAATAGTGCCGGTGAACGACTCCAGCATCGGCTCACCGAACAACGACAATCCCAGTGTGGAAGCCCCTGCCACCGCCAAATAGACCGCTATGAACAACGTGGCGGTATAAGCCAGCTCCGTGGGGATGCTGCGGTTATCGACGGTGACATTCAAGACCAGCGACGGATGTATTACCTGCCGGAAGCGCAGCCGCAGCAACTTCCCCATCAGCAGAATCCGGTCGATCTTGATCCCGCCGGAGGTCGATCCCGCGCAGGCGCACCACAGCGTGAAAAATAACAGTATTGTCTGCGCCGGAGCCGTCCACACCGCTGAATCGGCGGTGGCGAACCCCGTGGACGTCCCCAGCGAAGCCACCTGAAACGAAGCGTAGCGCAAGGATTCACCAAGGGTGGCGTAATTGTGTTTATAGACGCTGAGCGTGGCGATCAAGACGCCGCCAGCCAGCAGCGCCAGATACAGTCGGGCGGTCTCCCAGCCGGGCATCTTCCGTCGTGGCGCTGTTATGAGCAAAAAGATGAAAGAGTAATTCATACCGCTGATGATCATAAATGACATAACGATCATCTCCACCGATAAGCTGTTATACCCAGCGATGCTGAGGTTGCGAACCGAAAAGCCGCCGGTGGCGAGAGTGCCGAATGCGGTTGTGGAAGCCTCGTATAGATTCACGCCGGCGGTCATCAACAGAACGGTCTGGATGAGGGTCAGACTGACAAAGATCACTAGGATCACGCGGGCAATTTGCTTGGCGCGAGGCGCGGCTTGGGGACCGGTCAGACCTGAGTACTCGTGCCGGAACAGGGCATGAGTCACCTGCCCCAACATCGGCAGAACAGCAAGCGCGAAGACAATAATCCCCACTCCGCCGATCCAGTGAGTCATCGAGCGCCAGAACCGCAGCCCTTTCGGCAGCGCTTCGACGTCGGTGAGAATGGACGCGCCGGTGGTGGTGAAGCCGCTGACGCTCTCGAACAGCGCGTTAATCAACGTGAAAGGCAGCCCATACAGATAAAATGGCGCTGCGCCCGCGATGATCGACGTCGTCCATGCGCCGGCAACGATCAGCATGGCTTCACGGGGGGAAATCTTCCGCGGGAATGGCACGAACACCATGGGAAACACGCCTGCGCCGATGACCAGCAGTCCTCCGACGAAGAGGATGTCGGCTGAGCCGTCCTCGTATGCCAGCGACACTGCCGCCGAAAGCGCCATCAACAGCCCCACTAGCGCCAGCACAAATCCGATGTAATAGACCACCACCGGCAGACGCATGCCTATTGTCCTTCGTCGGATTTCAGCGAGATCATGTTGAGGAATTCCTTCATCTCGTTGAGTTCGTCGCGGCTCTCGAAGCGTGGCGGCGTGAACCGCCCGCGCAGATGCCATTCCTTCACGGCATCGAGCAACAGCCGAGTCGGCGCGACGACATATAACTGCGTCAGCCACGCGAACAGCATGGCGAAAATCACCGCCGCGAAGATGATGAGATCAGCGGGCAGCGCCGCCCGCTCAGCGCGGGAAGCCACCAGCTTGGAGGACTCATACATCGCTTTGCTGTTCAGCATTCGCACGTCGCTTATCACCACCTTGAGCCGCTTGAACAACGGGGCCATCGACACCCGGTAAAAGTCCAGATTGCCGGGCGCCGCTGAGCCGCTGCTGTCCAACGCCAGAAGGTACGCGTCGATCAGCGTCGCCAGAGTGTCAACCATCTCCTTTTCCGTGGGGATGGTGATGTTCTCCTGTTCGTCGTTGAGCGCTCGGAGCAGATCCATGGTGGAGACTTTATAGATCGCCTGATAAGACGCGTCGTCGCCGTGCAGCCGGAGCAGGACGCCGCTGTCGAGGCGTTCGAGCGCTTCGTTCATCTTGACGGTGTACTGGACGCTGCGCTCGTTCTCGTCCAGCATAGCCTGGACGCGCCGTCCTAACGAGCGCATCTGCGAGCTGGACCAGATCCCCGCCACCAGTATCATGACCGAGGGGATGATGAAGCCGAGTAAAAGTTTAAGGCGAAGGGACATAAGAAATCCTTAAGTAGTCAGTGGACAGTGGACAGTGGACAGTGGACAGTGCACAGTACACAGTGCACAGTGCACAGTACACAGTTCACAGTACACAGTACACAGTACACAGTTCACAGTACACAGTTCACAGTACATGGCGGGGTGTGCATGTTCTCATTTAATGGGGATCAACAGGCGCTTCGCTTGAATTATCTATCTTTTTGCGAAGACTGGGGATATTCGCTTTAAGGTGATTTACGAGACCGGACAGCATCGCGGATATCTCTTTACATTCCTTAATCAAAGAATCAGCCTCATTGTCGTCAAGGTAGTTTAGCGCTTTGGCGATGTATAACTGAGTTCGCAGTTCCGCGCATGAACCTTTGGCGATATTGAGAAATCGCTTGAATTCAGTCACCGATTCACGCGCGTATCCCTCCGATATATTTGATGGAATGGAAACTACTGCTCGCCTGATTTGATCTCTCAACCCGAAATCCTTAGCTAACGGGCCATCTTGCGATGCTTTATATATATTCACTGCCAGCCGGCAACCTTTTTTCCAAGCTTCAATATCTTCAAACCTTTTAAATCCCATCTTGATCTCCGGTCCGTTGATTTCTTAACTTGCCCTCTGCACCATGTACTGTGCACTGTGTACTGTGAACTGTGAACTGTGAACTGTGAACTGTGTACTGTGAACTGTGTACCGTGAACTGTGAACTAATCCTGCCTCACCCTTGTTCGGGCAAACTCCAAATCCTTTTTCGTATCTATCCCCACCCCCCGGTCCTCAACAACCGCCGCAACAATAGTGAACCCGAGGTCTAACAAGCGAAGCTGCTCCAACTTCTCCAGCTTCTCCAGCTCGGCGGGGGGGTGCGAGACGAACGCCTCCAGCGCCGCCGGACGGTAGCCGTACAGCCCCAGATGCCGGTAGCCGCCGGAAGGGGCGCTCTCGGTCCAGCCGGAAGGAATCGGCGACCGCGAGAAGTATAGGGCTCGTCCGTCGGAAGTCAGAACCGCCTTGACCGCCGAAGCCGCTTCAAACTCAGCCCGGCTGCGCAGCGGCGTCACTGCGGTAGCCACGTCCGCTTCGGGGCGGTTCCGCAGCATCTCCACCACCGCGTCGATGGCAGCCGGCTCCAGGAACGGCTCGTCGCCCTGGATGTTGACGATGACGTCCGGCGGGATGGGGCTGTCCAGGCGCTTGGCGGCGGCGGCGACACGGTCGCTGCCGCTGGGCAGGTCGTCGAACACCTCGACTACTTCAGCGCCGAAGGCTCGCGCAGCCGTGGCGATGGTCTGGTCCCCCGCGGCGATAATCACCCGGTTGAGTTTTTTCGCCTGACATACCTGACGCCAGGCGCGCTCCAGCACCGACATCCCGCCTAGGTCCAGCAGCAGCTTGCCTGGCAGGCGGGTGGAGGCGATGCGGGCGGGGATGACTCCAAGAATTAGCGACATTGGTAAAGAAAGGCTGGTAAATTATGAATTACGAATTACGAATTACGAATTACGAATAAATCGGATGTTGTAGCTGGTTGGCCTTCTTTTTTCGTAATTCGTAATTCGTAATTCGTAATTCTTAATTAAGATAGCGTCCTACCCCGCGCGCCTTCAGGTCTTCCAGCCCCGGCACGCGGGAGAAGGCCAGGGGCTTATCGGGGTTGAACTCCGTCCACACCGACGCGAAGACCATGATGGCCTCCAGATGCCGCCCGGCGCGGACTTCCATGGGGATGCCCTCCGCAGGGAACGGCACCGCCAGCTTGCCCAGTTGGGCGGCTTTAGCGTACAGCGGATCGCGGCTGTGAATAATCAGCTCAGCGCAGGTCGGCCCCCGCATCCGCCCCTGCAAAGCGCCGGCGGTCTCGAGCAGCACCGCGTTGGCGTTAGTGAAATCCCCCACCTCGCGGTGGCTGAGGCCGTGAAAGTTCTCCGGCGACGCCTCCAGCGAAATCTCCACCCCCCGCGTCTGCAACTCCACCGTCGCCATAGCCGCCATATCCACCGCCCGCTGGTGAGCCACCACCGCGTTGATGACCGGATACTCCGGCGCAGCTTCGTGCAGGTCGATGAACAGATCGACCTTTTCCTTCTTGACGACTTCAACGATGGCATAGGCTGTCATCTCGGTCAGGCTGCCGCTGGCGCGGCCCGGATAGGCGCGGTTGAGGTTGCGGGTTTCGGGACCGGAAAGAAGCTGCCCCGACGGGTAATGGCGATAGACGATCGGATCGGGCCAGCCGTCCAACGCGAAGGAATAACGCGAGCCGACCTGAAACCGGCGAATCCGTCCTTCTGTGGTAGTGTAAGTATATTCCTGCGGAAAAGCCTCCTGCGGCTCCGTGGCGTTGAAAGCCGAGGCATTGGCGCGGGGGATGACCAGCGCCCGCCCCGATTCGACCTGAAGATTCTCGGCTAACAGAATGGCTGCCATATTGGAGGCCGGCTCGTTGGGATGGGTGCCGCCTAACACCAGCAAAGTCGCGCCAGGCTGCCGGCCTTCATAGACCAGTACGTCGCTGTCGCCGCGGGTTCCGCGCAGGGCGGGGAGGTAGTCGCTCAGCCGTTTCTCGGCGGTAAGTGCGGCGGAGGGGTAGATGGGCGCGGATTCGCGCAGTTCTAAAAACTGTCCGCCGGCCGACAGGCAGGCGATGAGAATGAACAGCGAATACCAGAACAGCCGGGCGTGATACCGCGAGCGTTCGGCGGCGGCTTCTTTGTCGAGGACCGGCGGCGGCGCCGGCTGGGGCTTGGAAGTCTCTTTCTTGTGTTTAGCCACAGAGAATCCGAATGAGGTCGGCTTTTAATCCTAAGACCTTAAATATAAGCTGAATATGGGGGAGTTATCAAGCAATGGTCCGAAAAAGGATAAGAGGGAGGGATTCAGGCGCGGGAATAAGATAGGCGAAGGGAAGTTGCATTGGAGCGGTCTGTAGAGTATTTTATAATTAAATTCGTTTGTCAGGGAACCGCAAGGATAAAACTGCTGTGCTTTATCCTGAAGTTTCGTACTGTCATTCCCGCGAAAGAGTCTGCCTAATAATGCGAATCACGCCCCATTACTGTCATTTCCCGGAAAACAGGTCTCCCGCGTAGGTCAACCGTCTCGGTTGACAAGCGGGACGCTTATCCTACGCGACCTGTTTTCATCCTTCGTGGTGGGGAAGCCACCATGACAATTTCCCAGAAAATAGCCCCATTGACCGCGTAGGTCGGGCCTCCGAGCCCGACCTGTAGCACGGGCGTCCCGCCCGTGTTGTCTTTCCCGCGACAGTGGGAATCCAGTCCCGACGCTGTCATTTCCCCTGGAAAACAGCGCTACGCCTGATGAATCCCATGATCGCCTTAAAATGAGCAGACGAACAAGCTCTTGCATCACTGTCCGAAGACGCTGCCTTAGATGATCTACTTGAATTGATAGTCTTTTACACTAAATTCGACGAAAGCTTGCGCGACATCGACGCGGTACACATTACCCGCTTGAATACCTGAAAGCCTTCTCCAAGCCCAAGAGATCACGGTAATCGTCTCCTCTTTCTTCTTGGCTCTTCGCTCTTGGCTCTTCTCATTCTTCATTCAGCATTCTTCATTCTGCATTTTTATCACCTTCCATCACCACTGCGTCACATCGTATCTCCAATCCACACCAGCAGTTACACCCATCCGGTAACGATGTGACGATTTTTTATTAACGACTCGCCTTCCCTGTAACTACATCACCTTCCCAATCTCCTCCGCCCGCCGAATAACATACGGTCCCGTCACCTTATACCGCCGCGGCGAAGGTATAATCGCCGCCAGGCGACAAGCCTGCTCCGCACTGAGCGCCCGCGCTGAAATCCCGAAATGATAACGAGCCGCCGCCTCGATCCCAAACACCCCCGGACCGAACTCAATGCAGTTCACATATAACTCCAGTATCCGCTCCTTCGGCAGCAGCCACTCCATGAGCACAGTGATGACGCCCTCGCGGATCTTTCGGATATAGCTGCGCTTCGGCGACAAGTAAAGGTTCTTAGCGAGCTGCTGGGTGATAGTTGAGCCGCCGCGTTTGACTCGGCCGGATTTCTCGTTCGAATGCCGCGCCTTCCGTATCGCCTCCCAGTCGAAGCCGTGATGCTGGTAGAAACGACCGTCTTCCGCCGCAATCACCGCCCGAAAAACCGCGCGAGGAAGCTGTTTCGCCGGGACGAAGGTGTAGCTGAGCTTCAGCTTCTTGCCGGCAGCTTCCGCCTGCGCGATCCGCATCCGCATCCAAGCGGTGGAGTGGGGATCGTGCCCTTTCAACCACCAGACCTGCGCGGTCGTCACCGCCAGCATCAGAAATCCCAGCGATGCCAGCGCCATCATGATCTTGCCGATCAGTCGTTCCCAGCAGATGGTTCGGATGTGTCTGAGCCAGCGTGGGATGGATTTAGAGCAGCTTCTAGGTGCGGTTCGTTTTTTCATGCTGAAAAACCATCAGTGGAGGAAGGCGAACGCCTTTCCTAGATGAAATTGGAACTTTAATTTGAGTTTAAGATAGATTACCTTTGATAAAGGTTAAACTTTTGGAGTGGAACTGAAATGTCGGCCTTAAAAGAAACCACGGTAAAAGCCATTTACAACCTTCCCGAGGATGCTTCTTTGGATGATATCCTGGAGAAAATTATATACTTTGCTGAGATCGAAGAAGGCATTCGAGATGCTGAAGCGGGAAATCTGTTTCCTTTGGAAGATGTTGTGATAGAATTCGAGACCAAGAAATGGATCTTCGCTGTTTGGTGTGGTATTAAAAAAAGTTTATGGAAACCTGGACCGCTGGGAGTACGTCTTTGCGAATCAGCCG
>CAZCEM010000004.1:0-20681 GCA_964497555.1 uncultured bacterium | reverse complement strand
CCTGGCTTAGCCTGGCGCACCACAGCAGATTAAACAGATTAAGCAGATGGTTCAACCGCCCGCCCGCCTTTTGTTCCACAATCTGCTTAATCTGCTTCCTCGGCTGTGAATCAACCGATTTGCCGTCACGGAGTCCCTCGCTGCCGGTGGCATGGGCGTCTCGCCCCTGCTACGGGTCGGGCTCGGAGGCCCGACCTGAACGTTCCCCAGGGACTATTATCAAAGGAATGTTTCGGCATGAGATTGCTTCGACTGCCTTCGGCAGGCTCGCAATGACGTGTCGCAACGTCATATCACGTTTGACATAACACTAGGCCTTCCCCGTCGACTTGGCTCTGAACAGCCCCGTTGTTATCAGCTCGGTCAGGAAGCCGTAAATCAACCCCATAACCACTGAGTAAATGGCGATTGCCGCCGGACTCATGCCTCCCGCCGGCTGTGTGGTGGTCGCCAGTACACCCAGCGCCATCGGCAGCGACGAGACCAATCCTAAGATTATTCCGTGCAGCCACCAGCACAGCCGCAGAGCGCTGACGCCGATCATGAATCCCATGAGCGACCGGCTGAGCACGATATTGCCCTTGATGGCAAGCGCCATCGGCGGGCTGTCGGAGCCGCTGGTCGCCAGCCCCAAGCATACGAAACCAAACACGATGCCACAGACCGTGGCGATGAAAACACGCTTGAATGTGAGCATTTTTCCTCCTCTGAATTTTGGTTTTAGACTTTAGGAAATGCAGAATACAGAATGCAGAATGGAGAATTAGGCTGAAGGCTGTGGTCTTGGGTCATTCAGCATTCTTCATTTTGCACTCTGCATTTCCCCCAGCCTATAAATCCCCGTACAGTTCCTTTCGGCAGTCCGGGCACAAGCCGTGACTGAACTCCACCCCCGTGTGTTGATACAAGTACTGCTCGATCTGATTCCAGTAACCTTTGTCGTCGCGGATTTTCTTGCAGTTCGCGCAGATGGGCAGCAAACCGCTGAGGGTTTTAACCTCCGCCAGAGCCTTTTTAAGATCCTCGATGAGTTCTTCTCTTTCCAGCTCAGCCCGCTTGCGTTCAGTGATATCGAGGGCTGCACAGGTTATCCCGACAATGGCGCCGTCCACGTCGTCCAGCGGCTCGATGGTGATGTCAAAGGTCAGATCGCTGCTTCCGGAATTGACCGTCACTTCGGTGCGACAGCCGAGGCCGGAATTGAGCACCCCCCTCTTAAGTTCGCTCAGTTTGTCCGCCGTCTGACGGGGATAAATATCGTAGTCCGTCTGCGCCAGATGTTTATCGGGTGAAGTCGCGTGATTGGGGTTGTGAATCCACGTATAACGCAGTTCCCGGTCTTGATTGAACATGATGATAGGCGCTTTCTTCAACGCCAGTTGGAAGCGCCCTTCGCTCTCCCGCAGTGCCAGCTCCGTCTTCCGAATCTCAGTGACATCCCTCACGATGCATACCACCGTGCCGTCCGAGCTGGCGACCATCCGGCTCTCATACAACCGATGCTTGCTGTCGCACGTCAACTCATATTCAAATACTTGAATCTCCCTCGAATTGATGGTCCTTGACAGGTGCTCCGCATACTTGTTGGCAATGGTCTTCGGCAGAAGTTCTCGGTAACTTTTGCCGATAAGGTTCTCGGCTGATTGCGACAGTTGAACCTCCGCCCCATGGGCGCAGATTATCACCCCATCTCGGTCTGTCTTAAAGATCATGTCGGGCAGGAGGTTCAGTATCGCCTGATTGCGGGCTTCGGTTTCCCGCAAGGCAGCTTCAGCCTCTGCGAGCCGCCGCTCCCGGTCCAGTTCATTATACACCCGCTGGACAATCTGCGGCAGCCGGTCGAGCAGTTCGGTGTCTTTGACAATGTAGTCGCGCGCACCCAGCTTCATCAGCTTGACAGCGATCTTCTCGCTGCCGTGCCCGGTCATTATTATGAAAGGAGTAACAAGCCCCCGCTCGCTCAGGGTTTCCAGCATGGATTCCGCGTTCTCATCGCCGAGCTTGTAGTCCAGGATGACCAGAACGTTGTTGTTGTCGCTGATGCTGGAAATTGCCTGCGGACTCTCGTGAACCCCCTCAACGGGGAAACCGGCTTTTCGCATGGTCTGACAAATCAGATGATTCAGCCCTGCGTTGTCTTCGACGACCAAGAGGCGAAAAGGCTTGTCAAGGTTGGCGTTCATAAATCTTGCCTGTGTTAGCTTTAAAACCTGTGGGAAGGGCGGATTCATCCGATGGATGGGACTTCCACCACTTTCAGAAAAAGACCAAGCTGACGGACGACATCGACAAAACGGCCATAATCAATCGGCTTGGTAAGGTAGCTGTTGCAGCCCAGTTGATGACAGTTGGCGACTTCCCGAGGATCGTCGGTGGTGGTTATCATTATCACCGGCATCCGCCGGAGTTCGGGATCCTGCTTGATGTAACGCAGAACCTCCACCCCGTCCACCTTCGGCATCCGAATGTCCAGCAGCAACAGGTACGACGTGTGGTCGAGCCTCTGGGGCTGGTCCAGCCGGCGCTGAAGAAACTTCAACACCAGCTCGCCGTCTCTGAAATGGTAAAAGGTGTTTCTGATGCCGGCTCGCTCCAGATTGCGCCGAATCAATGCTGCATGACCCTCGTCGTCTTCAGCGAGGATGATGATCACATCGTCGTTCAATCGTCAGTCCTTTATGGTTTAGGTGTATTGACAGGTTAGGTTGGTCATCATTCCTGTGGAAGCAGGAATCCAGAAATCCCTTCCTAATGCGGGATTCCAGCTTTCGCTGGAATGATGACATGTATGATAACGTCGCCTGTCAATACCTTTAGGTGCTTGGCGCTGCGGGCAATGATACGTAAAAGACGCTGCCAACTCCTAAATGCGATTCAACCCAGATCCTGCCGTTATGTCTTTCAAGAATGCGCTGCACAATGGTCAGCCCCAATCCTTCGCCTTGACTGGCAACGGGATTGAGCTGGTGAAATATCTCAAAAATGCGCTCTATATCGCGCTCGGCGATGCCGATGCCGTTGTCCTTTATCTGATAGACCACCCGGTCGCCCGAAACTTCCCCCGTCAAACTCACCTCGCCAGGCCGGTCAGGCTCGAGGTATTTTATAGCGTTGTCCAATAGATTGGAAAACACGCGGTTCAACTGAATCTGGTCACCCAGGCAGGGCGGCAAGTCCCCGATTTCCAGCGACGCGTTCCGCTCCTCGATCTGAAACTCCAAAGACGCCAGCACATCGACCATCAGTTGGTTCATGTCGAGAGGCTGCATCAGAAACTCGGCGCGCCCCAGGCGCGAGAGCTGGAGCAGCCCGGCGAGCAGCGAATCCATCTTCGCGACGCTTTTATTGATATAGCCGAGCGCCAGCGGGATGTCCTTGTCCAGAATGGGTTCCATTTTTTCCAGCACTGACTGGCTGAGGTTTTCCTCCTCGAAGACCTTCGCCATATCCTGCAGAGAATACTCGAGTTCCCGTGCGAAGCCCTGGATGTTCACCAGCGGGGTGCGCAGGTCATGTGAGGTCACATAGATGATCTGCTCCAGCTCTTTGTTCTTTTTCTCCAGTTCGGCGTTGAGCCGCTCCATTTCGCGGGCGGCGTCCTTGCGCTGGGTGATGTCGATGAAAGAACTGGCGAAGCAGATGGGGACGCCGTCCTCGCCGCGCACCACCGTAGCTTGAGCCAGAGCGGTGAATTCGGAACCGCTGCGGCGCGCAGCCCGCATTTCTCCCCCCCACCGGCCCCGCTCATGCAGTTCCTTGATTGCTATCCGGCCTTCCTCCAAATCGCTCCAAATAATGACGGCGTGACGCCCCAGTATTTCGGAGTACCGGTCGAAGCCCCAGGTTTTCAAGAAGGCGTCGTTGACGTAAGTGATGCGTCCGATAATGTCGAATATGGCAAAGGCGTTGATGGAGGCTTGCAGCGCCGCGTTGCGTATCAGCAAGCCTTCTTCGACCTTCTTGCGCGTGATGATGGCCGTCAGATGCTCGGCAATCGAGCTGAAACGCTGAAGTTCGTTGTCGGTGAACGGTTCAGCGCGCGATACGCCCAGCGCCCCGATTACCTCGCGGTTGGAGACCAGAGGAACGGCGATGAGCGAGTGGATGCGCATCACCTCAATCAACTTGGGCATCAAGCGCCGAATTTTCCGCCCGCCGGTGAATTCTATCAACAGGCTGGTGATACTCTCCGGTTCATTGATTAGATGGGGTTCCGCTGAGAAACACAGCCTCCACAACTCCGAGTCTTCCCTCAGAGGGATGTTGAACCTCTCCGGCGGGCGGAAGCCAAACATATTTTCAATGCCGTCCCGAACGTCTTCCGGCAGCACGCGGGTATTTATAAGCACCAATTGGGTGCGGTCTTCATTCAAGAGATAGATTACTACCGCATTGCATAGAAAGATACGCCGGGTCTCCCAACTTAAACGCTCGGCAATCCGCGTCAGGTCTTCGCCGCGATTGTTCGCCTGATTCAGCGTGTTTATCAGGTGCATATCATCGGCTCTCTGCTTGAGTTCCTGTTCGGACTGCTTCCGCTCGGTTATATCTTCATAACACCCCAGCACGCCGGTTATATGCCCGGATGAGTCCCGCATCGGGATTTTGTTGGTCTTCACCCAGAAGGTCTTCCCGTCAGGTCCTGTCGAGGGTTCTTCATAATTGAGCTTTGGAGTTCCGGATTGCATCACCCGCAGGTCGTCGATGCGGTATCTTTCAGCATGGTCGCGCCAGACCAGACTCAGGTCGTTCCTGCCGATGAGGTCTCGCGGTGAACTCACACCCGCGTCCTTGGCAAACTGCAGGTTGCAGCCGAGGTAGTTCAGTCCGGTGTCTTTCCAGAATACTGAGACTGGAATGGCGTCCATCACCAGCCTCAGCATCTGCCGGGATAAAAACAAGTCCTGCTCAACCTGTTTGCGGTCTGTTACATCGAACGCCAGTCCCGACCATTTTACCGGCTCGCCCTTGCTGTCCCGTTTCACGTCTCCGCGCATCAACAGCCATCGGTAACTGCCGTCGCGATGACGTACACGATGCACAATTTCCAGCCCGGAAGACCGCCCCTCCACCATGTCCGTCAAGTCTTTGCGGAACTGGCGCTGGTCTTCAGGGGGCATGTTCTGCAGCCAGGCTTCGAGAGAATCAGGAAACTCGTCCGGTTCGTAGCCGATGAAATTCTTCATCTGAGGCGACAAATATATGTCATCGCTCATCTTTAAAGGACGGGTCGGTTCAAATTGAAAGCTCCACATCCCCGCGCGGGCGCTCTCCACCGTGAACGACAACTGCTCCCGGCTGGCTCGGACTTCGTTCTCGGCCGCCAGACGGGCGGTTATGTCCTCGCCGGAGCTGAAAGTGCCTTGGATATGACCATCCTCGTCGGTTATCAAGCTGTCTTGCCAGGCGATAATCCGCTTCTTGCCGCGAGCCGTGCGGATTGGTCCGACATAGTTCTCCCGCAGAAGGACTCCGCTTTGCAGCAGACTTTCGAAAGAGGCGCGCCTCTCCTCGCGCATCTCCTTCGGCACAAAGGCGTCAAAGAAGTTCTTCCCGAGGATGTCCTTTTCTTCGGCGTCCAGAATACGGCAGCCCTTGCGGTTGATGAGTGAGATGGTCTGGTCTGCCTTCAGAGCTATCAGCATGACCCCCGCCACGTCCAAGTACTGCTGCGCCCGGTTGCGCTCCTCAGCGATGGACTCCTCGGCGCGCTTCTGCTCAGTTAGGTCGCGGGCGATGCCGAAGACCTTGTAGTGTTCTTCAGCAGGCTCCTTTACCGGCGTGAATTTAATATGCAGCTGCAGCACTCGCTGCGGGTAGTCGATCCGCACTTCCGAGCTGAATGGTTGGCCCTCTCGAACCATTTCTCCAAGCTGATCGAGGGAGGGGGTGCAAGAAATTCCTTCCAAGAACTTGTTTATATTTTGACCGATGACCTGCGGAGGCTTTAATCCCAATAATCCCGCGCCGAAGGAATTGATATATTCGAACTCCATCCGGTGGTTCAAGATGAAGATTGAGTCCATCGCCGCTTCGGCGATGATTTCGCTTTGGAGACTGGATTCGCGGATTTGAGCGGCTTCCTTGACGATATTATTCACCTGGCGCTGTCGAGCCGCCGCGCGGATTATCGCGAGTCTCAGCGCGGCCGCGTTGAGATTGTCATAGGCGAAGCATTCCTGCGCGCCGGCTTCCAGCAGAGCGAGTTCACATCTATCTGCCAAGTCCTTAGCGAGGATAATCAGGCCGGCTCTGCCGTTGTTTTGGGCGAGGTCAGCGACGGAATTGAGCACTGGGGCGGGAAGGTCTGAGGAGTCAACTATCAAAGAATCATAGATTCTTAGTTTTAAGCAGCGGCGGACGTCTTCCAGGCTCTCGACGACGCTCACGATGGGCTCAAAGTCCGCCTCTGCGCGCAGCAAGCCGGTTATTCTGGCGGTGAGTTCCGACCCTGAACTTAGAACCAGCACCTTATATCGGCGGTTTTTCTTCACAAACGGCTCCGTTAAAGGTCCAGCGCTTCTCGGACTTTAAACACCAAATCCGTCGGGCGGAAGGGCTTTTCCAGATAGTGAACGCCCTGCCCGGCGAATCCTCTCGAAACCGCTTCCTGTGATTTGTAGCCGGAGCAGAACAGGATTTTAATATGCGGAATATGCTCCCGCAGATGCCGGGCTAACTCATCCCCCTGCATCCGAGGCATTCCGATGTCCGCGATAAGCAAGTCCATCGGCTGCGACTGCTGGGCGAAAACCTCCAGCGCCCTTTCGCCGGACTCGGCCTCGAAAACCTCGTATCCCTGCAGCTCCAGCACCCGTCTCGACATGATGCGTACGGCGTCGTCGTCTTCAGCGATAAGTATCGACTCCGAACCCCGTGGCGCCTGGTCGAGATTGAGCTTTCGACGGAACAGCTCCGGATCGTCGAAAACAGCGGGGATGAAGATCTTGAACACCGCTCCCCGTCCGGGGGAGCTGTCAACGGTAACATGCCCCCCGCTGCGGCAGATGTTGCCATAGACGGTCGCCAGCCCCAGCCCGGTGCCGCGCCCTTCACCCTTGGTGGTGAAGAACGGCTCGAATATCATGGACTTGACCTCCTCCGACATACCGACGCCGGTGTCAGCTAAGGTCATCATAACGTAAGGCCCCGCCGGACGTCCGGTCACTTTGGCGCCGTGGTCGATGTCCAGAATCATGTTCTTGGTGGCGATTGTCAGCGAGCCGCCGTTCTCCATGGCGTCGCGGGCGTTGACCGCCAGATTCATAATAACCTGCTCCATCTGGTTTCGGTCAACCTTGATGTTCCACAGGTCTTCCTGAAGGTTGTTGACAAGGGTGATGTTTTTGCCCAGAATGGGGTCGATCATGCGGATGGTCTTGAGGAGGACTTCGTTCAGCGACAGAATGCGCGGTTCAATCTCTCCCTGCCGGCTGAAGGTCAGCAGGTTGGCGGTCATTTCGGAGGCGGTCTCCGTCGCGGATTGGATGAGCTGCAGCTCAGCGTGTATGGGCGAGTTCTCGCGCAGTTTCATCTTCGCCAGCTCGAGCTGACCGGAGATGATAGTCAGGAGGTTGTTGAAGTCATGCGCCACTCCGCTCGCCATGCGCCCGACGGCCTCCATTTTCGCGGCTTGCTGGAGGTGGGCTTCCTTGCGCTTGCGTTCGGAAATATCGCGTATTATCCCCTGAACCGCCGTTCCACCGCGGGAGGTGAAGAAGGTTTCGATGGCTTCGACGTCGATTTCCCGGTTGTCGGAGGTGAGGGCGATGAATTCAAAGCTCGGAGTGGGTGTTTTTTGCGCAGCCAGCATCCTCAGCCGCTCCTTGAACAGCGGCAGACTACGCGGCGCAACGATGTCGGTGAACACGAATGTCGATGAGTACACCTGTTCCTCGGAGACGCCAAAGAATTCCAGGAAGTGGCGGTTCACCAGTTCCATCCGGCTGTTGACCATCAGGTAGATTGAGTCCTGCGATTTTTCGATGAGGTCGCGGTATTTCTCCTGGGATTCACGCAGCGACTGTTCGCTGAGTTTACGCTGGGTGATGTCGCGGGCGGAGACGAAAACATAGGTCTGACCTTCCAGGATGATATTTCGAATAGAAGCGTCGAGGTGGCGGTAGTCGCCCTGCCGGTTGCGCAATCGAACCTCAATTGAGACGAAGTCCTTCCGCTTATTGTTTAATATCTCAACTATGGATTCAACCTTCGGGATGTCATCGGGATGAAGGAAGGAAAGGTAATCATTGGATAGAAAATTTTCCACAGGGACGCATTCCTGCCACTGAGGATTTGACCACAGCGTCAGGCCGTCCTCGTTGAAGATGGCGAGCAGGTCTCGGGAGGTTTCAAACATAATGCGGAAGCGTTCTTCGCCTTCGCGCACGGCAGCTTCAGCTTGCGTCAGTTTCCGCTCGGTGTGGATTTCCTGCAGAACGCGCTTGACCACCCGCGGCAACTGGTCATGGAGTTCCACGCCTTTAATCAGGTAATCGCGGGCGTCCAGCTTCATCATCTCAACGGCTATCTTCTCGTCGCCCCTGCCGGTCATGATGATGAAGGGCACTCGAATCCCGCGGTTTATAAGCCTTTCGATGACGTCCCGCCCCAGCATGTCGTCGAGGAAGTAGTCCATGAGGAGCAGGCATTCCGGATTTTCCAGCACCCGGAGAATCGCCTCCCGACCGGTGTAAACGCTCTCCGCGCGAAGATTAAGACGATTGAGGCTGAGTCGGAGCAGGTCGTTGAGTCCGCGGTTGTCCTCCACGACCACGATGGGAAACGACAGGGGGCTTTCGGTACAACTGACGTTTAGGGGTTCCTGACCCACTATAAGCTCTTAGGTTTCGTCGAGATTCGGCGCTTCCACCACCAGTAAAAACAGACCCAACTGCCGGATGGAGGAGATGAACTGCTCGGAATCGACCGGTTTGACGATGTAGTTATTGCAGCCCAGGTCGTGGCAGCGTGTCACTTCACGAGGGTCGTCCATAGTGGTCAACATGATGATGGGCATGCGGCGCAGATTGGGATTGGATTTAATCCGGCGCAGGGTCTCGACGCCGTCCAGCCTCGGCATGCGGATGTCCAGCAGCAGCAGGTAGGCCGTTTTGAGCGACCGGTGCGGTCCAGCGCCCTCCCCGAATAGGAAATCCACCACCTCCTGTCCATCTCGAAAGTGTATTATCTCATTGAGGATCCCCGCGCGATTGAGATTTCTCGTGATTAGGGCAGCATGTCCTTCGTCATCTTCAGCCAGCAGGATGACAACTTCTCGCTTCATAAAAAGGCGCTCCAAATAACAAAGACTTGTCAATCACTATCACCGGTGCCTTTGACAACCCGGCATTTGCGTATAAAAGCTGGGGGCGGGCAAGAAACCGACCGCAATCAATGGGGGTTGCAGCTTGACTGCTTTCAAGCCGGTTCCATTAATATCTCGAGTTAATGGCGTTGCCGAGTTTTATCGGACAACTCGGGAGCTGAGGTCTTTGACAAATATGTGCATTTCCAAAGCCCAAGATTGTGATTACTATCACTAATTTGATAAGCGGTGCTGCTCGTCTTGAACTTGTTAAGTTGAAGACGTCGGGGATGACGAGTTGGAGCGTCAGAACGATAGGCTCAAGCGGCATGGACGCTTATAATGAACAAGCATCCTAAATATAACTTTGTTAAAGCTATAGGGGAAATTATGGAGGTATTAAAGTTCGGTTCAAGTTAATAAAACTCAGCTCATTGTGCAAATGAAACGAGGGTCTCAGCAGAGAATGTTGCTAATTTCGTACCTTTAAATTATGCTCTCCGGTGGACGGCAGGTTGAGCGAGTCGAGTGTTAAACGAAGTGCGACTTTGCCGCTCTCATTATGAATGGGGGGCAGAATCTATTGAACATGCTGTCAGTTACTAGAAAACAGCCTCCACTTACCGCGTGGATCGGGCGTCTCGCCCGACTTTTCCCCACTGCGAAAGCGGGAATCCGGGAATTCGCCGAAGGCGCATCATTCCAGCGGAAGCTGGAATCCAGAAGGATTTGGGGTTGGATTCCCGCCTACGCGGGAATTGTCATGGTGGCTTCCCCACCACGGAAGATGAAAATACCACCCTTTATATTTTCCCCCTGCAAGCAGGGGGAAAAGTCGGGCGAGACGCTGGACCTACGCGGTAGAAGGGAGCTATTTTCTGGGAAATGACAGCGGTCGGTGTTTTCACCCTTCATTTCTGAATTGTCGGACCGATTCACAGACTTCGCCTTCTACACAAAGACGGGTGCCCCGAGCCGGTTGCTGTAACTTATCTCGTATGCGGCAGGCCCGCGTTCAGCGCGCTGCTGAGTATGCTGGTGGAACGCTCTATCAGCACCCGCGGATTGACCATCAAACCAGCGGCGAGCATGCCGATGTCGTAGAGCATTCCCGCGGCATCCCTTGCCAACGGGTCATCTTTATCGTGCAGCCGCCGCTCGTTGACCTTCTTCAAGATGGGATGGCGGGTGTTGACTTCCAGAATGAAGCTGGAGGTGTCCATAGCCCCGCCTCGTGACACCGCCAACGCCTTCTGCATCGTCGTTGTCATCATGTCGTCGGGGTTGACGAGCGCCGCCGGGCTGGCGCGCAGCCGCTCCGACACCCGCACGTCCTCGACCTTGTCGCCCAGAACCTCCTTTATCCACCGCGCCAGCACGCTGCCCTCGCGCTCCGGCAGCGGTTCGCCCAGCGCCGCCGCGTCACCCTCAGCTTCGAGCGACGACGGCAGCTTGATGTTGGCGCTGTCGGCAGATACGAGCTTCCAGCCGTCAAATTCCCTCAGCGCCGTCATCACCAGGTCGTCCAAACCGTCATATAGGTAGAGCACCTCAATCCCCCCGGCGGCGAAAGCTTCCAGATAAGGGCTGGCGGCGACGGTCTCACGGTCGGGGCCGGTCAGGAAGTAGATCTCCTTTCGTTTTTTATCCGCGCGTTCGATGTATTCGGCGAGGGTTGTCAGCGCGCCGTCGGTCGTCTTGGACGAGTCGTACCGCAGCAGCTTGGCAAGGTCGTCGCGGAAGGCGATGTCGGTATAGACGCCCTCCTTAATGAACATCCCGAACTTCTTGAAGAACGCGGCGTACTTGACGGGATCGGCAGCGGCTTCATCGGTGAGGAACTTGATAACCCGTTTGGTGAGCACGTTCTTCAGCTTAGCGAGCAACGCGCTGTCCTGCATGGTCTCGCGGCTGATGTTCAGCGGCAGGTCTTCCGAATCGACCACCCCTCGCAGGAAGCGGAAGTACTCCGGCAGCAGCCCTTCGGCTTTGGCTTGAATCAGCACCTTGCGGCAGTACAAGCTGACGCCCGGTTCCAGCCGTCCGAAGCCGAAGGCTTCCGGGTTATCGCCGGGGAAGAACAGCAGGGCGTTGATGGTTAGCGGCACATCGGCGTTGAAGTGCAGCCGGTAGGTCGGTTCGTCGAAGCCGGGCGAGATGAAGCGGTAGAAACCTTGATACTCCTCTTCTTTTATCTCGCTCTTCTGACGCTTCCAGAGGGCTTGCACCGTGTTGACCTGTACACCCTTGATGAAGATGGGGAAGGGGACGAAGTTGGAGTAACGCCTGACGAGTTCCTTGACGGTGTCAGGATTGGCGTACTTCTTCTCCTCGTCCTTGAGCCTGACAGTTACGGTGGTGCCGCGGCGCAGCCTCTGGGTTTCAAGGACGGTGAAGGTGCCGCTTCCGTCAGAAAACCAGACCACGCCGGGTGCTTCGAGGCGGTAGGAGCGCGACTTGACTATAACCTCCTTCGCCACTGTGAAGGTTGAGTAAAAGCCCACGCCGAACTGACCGATCAGCGAGGCATCGACCGTCTGACCGGCAGCTATCTGCCTCAGGAATTCACGTGAGCCGGAATGGGCGATGGTGCCGAGGTTCTGCTCGGCTTCCTGTACAGTCATGCCGATGCCGGTGTCGGTGATTGACAATGTGCCCTGCGCTTCGTCGGGGTCGATGCGTATCTCCAGCGGCAGGTCTTTGTCAAAGGTTTCAGGCTCGATAAGCAGCAGGTGACGCATCTTCTCCAGCGCATCGGCGGCGTTGGAGACCAGCTCCCGCACGAAGATTTCCTTGTCGGTGTATAGTGAGTGAATGACTATGTCGAGCAGTTGTTTCACTTCCGCCTGAAAGGCCAGCGCGCGGGGAGCGGAGTAGTTTTCAGCCTCAGCCATAAGTTATCCTTCTGTAAATCGCGAAATTAAGGGCTTCGTTTCTTTTGAAAATAGAATCAGCCATCTAAGAAGATCTGGACGAAATGGACGTTATGGACGAGATGGACGGAGGCTATTTTCATTGTTTGTTGCGCCGCGCGCGGCATGGCGTTTTCCTAGAAGACAGCCCCACGAACGCGCAAGTCGGGCGTCTCGCCCGACCTACGCGGTAAGAGGGGGCTATTTTCTGGGAAATGACCACGAGGAAGTTCGTTGCGTTTCGCTCGTCCATCTCGTCCGTACCGTCCATTTCGTCCAGATCTTCTTAGATGGCTGAGTCTATTTTCAAAGGAATTAAAAACCAACACATACACAATACAGGTCGACCAGCGCGAGAGTTTGCTGTTAGGTGACGATGCATATAAAATATATCAGCAGAAATCCCGTTAATTCAATGGTGATTGACAGAATGAGGCTGTTTTCATATATTAATGGGGGCAGAATCTATTGGACATTAGTTGTCATTTCCCAGAAAATAGCGCCTGCGACGCGTAGGTCGGGCCTCCGAGCCCGACCACCAGTGTGCCGCAGGGCGTCCACAACCTACGGCTGAGGCGATTTTCATCCTTCGTGGTGGGGAAGCCACCATGACAATTCCCGCGCAAGCGGGAATGACAGCAAGGATAGACCAAATTCTATCATACCCAAACTAAACAGCTAAGAACCAGCTTTTTCTTCCGTTACTGGTTGCCGGTAACGAATGACCAGCGGACTAAGAGCCAATTTCTCCTTTGTGTTGAGGTTCTTATGGAAGGATACTATCACTGACCTACACCCCTTTCGCCAACTATAGAGCCGGCGCCAGCCCCTTCCATGCCCTCGAGCCCCGCGTTAAGCTGTTGGTGATTTTGGCGGCGTCGGTTCTGACCTTGACGGCGCATTCCTGGCGACTGTTGCCGCCTGCGGCATTCCTGGCGCTGGCAGCGCAGGCTGCTGCCTGGGGCAGCCTTCGGCAGCTCCGGCGCGAAATCGGCAGCTTGTGGCTGTTCTACTTAATAACCATCGCCATACATTCAATCTCCTCGGAGGGGGATGTGCTGCTTAGTCTGCCGCTGGGATTGACGCTGACCCGCACAGGATTGGCGCGGGGAGGCTTCTTCGCCGTGAAAATCGCTCTCCTCGCAGCGGCATTCGCGCCGATGCTGCGGACCACCCATCCCGGCGTCTGGGGACGGGTTCTGACCATTCCGACAGTCCATCGCGCTGGAGGCCTTGTCGCGGCTTGGAATCGGTTCGCGCTGACGCTGGGGCTGGCGGTGGGATTCCTGCCGACGCTGCTGACTGAAGCCGAGCGCACGCGACAGGCGCAGTGCTGCCGAGGAGCGTTTCAAGGCGGGTGGCTGGCGCGGCTGAAGGACAGCGCTTCCCTGGTGACGCCGCTGGTGGCGTCCAGCCTGCGCCGGGTGGATTTAGTCACCGACGCCCTGCAGGCGCGAGGCTTTCAGCCCGACGCGCCGCGGACTACGTTTAAACCGAGCCGGTTGGGACGGTGGGATATGGCAGCTTTGGGAGGGATAATTCTGTCGGTGGCGTCCTATTATTTATTGGGCCGATGAAAACATCCGTCATCCGTGTCGTCCCTGCCGTCCCTAAGCTCAAGGATGAGAATTAGTTGAGAAGAACCAATTTCAATTCAGAATCCATAAACAAGGACATTGGTCTCAACGGTGAAATGGATCCGCCTCTTTCGGAGAAGACTCCGGTCGAACCGCGTCCCCGTCTGAAGATGCTTATTGAATTCGACGGCACCGATTTCGCCGGATGGCAGTATCAGCCCGGCTTGCGCACCGTGCAGGGAGAACTGGAAGCGGCGCTGACGAAGATCCTGGGCGAGAGGACCGTCGTCATCGGCGCGGGGCGCACCGATTCGGGCGTTCACGCACGAGGCATGACGGCGCATTTCGAGGCGCGGGGACGAGGGCTTAGCAGCGACAGGCTTCGATTGGCTGTCAACGGCGAGGTGGGACCTGACTTGCTGGTTCGGTCGATTGAGCCGGCGCCGCCGCGATTCCACGCCCGTTTCCACGCCCGAAGTCGGCGCTACAGCTACCGCGTCATCGACCAACCCTATCCCTTGTGGATTCGCTATGCCTGGTTTCATCGGCAGCCTTGGGACAACCGCATTATTCAGCAAACCCTGCCAATGCTCTTAGGGGCGCACAGTTTCCGTTCGTTCTCTCGCGCCCGCCCCGGCGAAACTGATTATCGCTGCGAAGTCTTGAAGGCTGAATGGACGGTGGTAGAAGGCGGCGCGGAGTTCGAGATAGAAGCCGATAGATTCTTCCACCAGATGGTGCGGGGATTGGTGAGAGCGCTGATAGACGTGGGCCGAGGACATATCTCGCCGGAGCAGTTTCGGGAATTGCTGGATTACCCCACCAAAAACAGCGCGGTGCGATATGCCCCGCCTCAAGGTTTGATTTTGGAAGAAGTTATTTATTAAGTTGATATGATGGGGGAAAAAATATGATGTTGAAGCGAGTTTGGGGACTATTAGAAGCGTGATAAATGAACCGACCCAAATCCATTTCGTCCATTTTCCATCATCAAACCGCCGCTGACTTAGTCTTTTAAAACCTTAAGGAACATACATGAAGTTCTTCATTGACACCGCCAACATCGATGAAATCCGCGACGCTGCTGACCTGGGAATTCTGGACGGCGTGACCACCAATCCATCGCTGGTCGCCAGGGAAAACCGCCCTTTATATGATCTTCTCGCGGAAATATGCGAAATCGTTGACGGTCCCGTCTCGGCTGAAGTAGCCGCCACCGCGTTTGAAGATATGGTGGCGGAAGGTCTGCGGTTGTCGGAGATCCACGAAAACATCGCCGTCAAGCTGCCCATTACCCGCGATGGCTTGAAAGCCTGCGTGGAACTGGCCGAACGCAACATAATGGTGAATATGACGCTGTGCTTCTCGCCGACCCAAGCGCTGATGGTCGCCAAAGCCGGTGCGGCTTTCGTCAGCCCCTTCGTGGGCCGTTTGGACGACGTCAGCCACAACGGGATGCAGCTCATCCGCGACATTGTTCAGATTTACAATAACTACGAATTCGAGACCGAAGTGCTGGTAGCGTCCATCCGCCATCCTCTGCACGTCGTTGAGGCGGCTCTGGCGGGCGCGGACGTGGCGACTATTCCTTACAACGTCATCGATAAATTATTGAAACATCCCTTGACCGACGTCGGTCTGGAAAAATTCCTGTCTGACTGGGCTAAGACAGGGCAGAGCATATAAGCTGTGGGCAGCACCTCCACAGTCTTGAAGGTCGGACAAAGAAATGCAGAATGCAGAATGCAGAATGTTCTTCCCCTCTTGGAGGACGGACTAATATTAAAGGGGGGCATTTTCTTTTTTACAACGGAGATAAAGCGTCGAAGACGCATGATTCCCGCGAAAGCTGGAATCCATTTGAATTAAATCTGCATTCCCGCTTTCGCCGGAATGAGGAGCCGTATGCTAATCTAACTTGTCATTACAGGCTCTTAAGCCTGACCTGCGCGAGCGCGGCGTCGTCCGTCTCGTCCAGATCGTCAACCACTTTCTTTTCCAATGTGTTTCGGCAAAGGTTCCCGTGGTGCGCACCTTATTTTACTATCTGATGGGAACGCTCATCGGCGTCGCGCTGGTGGCGCTGTTATTCAACTTAAACCCGAACGGTCTGCAGGCGCTTAAGGCGCAGGGCGTTAAGGCCGTGGCGGTCGCGGACCGAAACGCGGAGAGCGGCGATGAAGCCGTCACCCGCAGCCGCCGGAACGCCATCACCCGTTCGGTAGGCGAAGCATCCCCGGCGGTGGTGGGCATCAACGTCATCGCGGTTCGAGAATACCGCTACCGCAGCCCCTTTTACCTCGATCCCTTTTTCAGGCAAGTGTTCCCGGATCAGGTCTATCGTAAGCACGTCGAAAACCTCGGCAGCGGATTCATCATCTCACCCGACGGCTACGTGCTGACCAACCAGCACGTGGTCGAGGAAGCCACCAAGGTTGTCGTCACCAAGACCAGCGGAGAGAAATTCGACGCAGACATCATCGGTGCTGACCGCGACAACGACCTGGCGCTGCTTAAGATAAATGGCCAAAACCTGCCCTACATCCGGTTTGGCAACTCCGACGAAGTCATCATCGGCGAATGGGCAATCGCTATAGGCAATCCTTTCGGGCTGTTTTCCATCCACAGCCAGCCCACGGTGACGGTCGGCGTTGTATCAGCTGTGGATAGGGACTTCGAGCGCAACGAGGAAGGCCGGTTGTATCAAGATATGATCCAAACCGACGCCGCCATCAACCGCGGCAATTCCGGTGGACCTCTGATTAACTCCATCGGCGAACTCATCGGTATGAACACCATGATCTTCACCGAGGGCGGAGGTTCAATCGGGCTGGGCTTTGCCATTCCGTCCAACAAGCTTAAGACGCTGGTCGAGGAGCTGAAAGTCAGCGGCTCCATCGACCGTGATTTCTGGACCGGTCTGCACGTGCAGGACTTGAACCGGGTAATCGCGATGAGTCTGCGCCTGCCGGACTTGAAGGGCGTGGTCATCACGGACATTGATCCGGGCAGCCCGTCGCAGAAAGCGGGGCTGGAACCGACCGACGTTATCGTAAGCGTGAACGGCAAGGCTGTGTCCAACACCGCTGAGATCGATCAGGTGTTGAAGAACATCGACCTGCGGGTGGGCGATAAGATACGCCTCACAGTGCTGCGAGGAGGAAAGAAAATCGAAAGCACCGTGAAACTGGAGAAGAAAGGGTAGGCTGGGGGCTGAGGGCTTGCCTACTGCATTCTACATTCTGCATTAAGAGGCATAATTGATTCCACGCTATACCCCGGCGGTGATGGCGGACCTCTGGAGCGATGAAGGCAAATGGCGGCGAGTGTTAGAAGTCGAGCTGGCGGTCTCTGATATCCTGGCAGAGGATGGGCTCATCCCCGCGGAAGCTGCCGCCGAGATGCGCCGCCGGGCGAATTTTGACTTGCGGAAGCTCGACGAGTACGAAACCGTCAGCCGCCACGACGTCATCGCCTTTCTGCAGAGCGTCGGCGACTATCTAGGCGAATATAAGCGCTATCTCCACCTGGGCTTGACCTCCTACGATGTGATCGACACGGCGCTGTCGGCAGCGTTGGTTCGAGCCGGGGAGTTTATCCGCGAACGGCTGGTGAATCTGCGGGGTGTGCTGGCTCAGCAAGCCCGTCTTCATCAAAACACCCTCATGCCCGGCCGCACCCACGGCGTCCACGCCGAACCGACCACCCTCGGCTGGAAGATTTGCGGATGGATAGCCGAGTCTGACCGCGATCTCAAAAGATTAGAGGAGGCGGTCAACAGCGTCCGGGTGGGCAAGCTGTCCGGCGCAGTGGGCACCTTTCCGACCATCACGCCCGAGCAGGAGCGCCGGGTGTGCGCCCGGCTGGGGCTGGAAGTCGATACCGTGGCAACGCAGGTCATCTCCCGCGACCGCCACGCTGAATACGTCATGACCCTGGCGCTGCTCGCCGGTCTGGTGGAGAGGATTGCGCTGGAGGTGCGGCTGCTCCAGCACAGCGAGGTCGAGGAACTGGCTGAGCCTTTCAAGGAAGGGCAGCGCGGCTCATCGGCTATGCCTCACAAGAAGAATCCGGTGGCGACAGAGAATCTGTGTGGACTGGCGCGGGTGGTAAGAGCGTCGGTGTGCACCGCGTTGGAAAATATGCCGTTGTGGCATGAACGTGACATAAGTCATTCATCCGTCGAGAGAATTGTTTTCCCAGACGCCACTTCGTTGGTATATTATATGCTCGACCGTTGCGCATGGGTGGTGGAAAACTGGCGCGTAGATGCGGAGAGGATGCGTGAGCACGTTGCCGCCGACCGGGGGCTGATGGCTTCCGGGCAAGTGCTGACCGCGCTGAAGATGACCGGCATTGAAGACGACGACATCTACCGTCGGGTGCAGGCTCACGCCCTGGCAGCCCGAACTGCCGACCCGCCGCTGTTTGAGCGCGTCAAAGCCGACGTGGTCATTGCCGCGGCCTTGGGCGACCGCCTCGACGCGCTCTTCGACGACGCAGCGGTGTTGAAGCGGGTTTCCATCCCCTTCGGACGATTGGGGCTCGAGTAAGAGACCGGTTGGACTGAGAAAATACGTATCACAGTCCATCCAGTCCATGTCGTCCATTTATTCAATGTCCTATCACCATTTTTCATGAACGAGGCAATCGATTTGAAAAAGGTCGAGATGTTTCACGAGGGAAAAGCCAAACGGCTTTACACCACGGAGGAGCCGGATTTTATCATCCTGGAGTTCAAGGATGACACCACCGCCTTCGACGGTTCGAAAAAGGGCACCATCATCGGCAAGGGCGAGATTAATTGCAGCATCTCCACGATATTCTTCGAATATCTGGAGAGTTACCACGTCCCGACCCACTTCCTTAAACGTCTGGAACCCACCGAACAACTCGTCAAGCGGGTGAAAATCATCCCGCTGGAAGTCGTAATGCGCAACATCGCCACCGGCTCGCTGGTCAAACGGCTGCCGTTCGAGGACGGCAAGGTTCTAAACTACCCCATCTTCGAGCTGTATCTGAAGAACGACGACCTCGGCGATCCGCTCATCAACGAATACCACGCCTACGCGCTGGATTTGTGCCGCCCCGAGGACATTCGCGGCATGTTCCGCATGGCTGCCAAGGTCAACGCCCTGTTGAAGGCGTTTCTCGACCGTCGCGGATTGCTACTAGTGGACTTCAAGGTTGAATTCGGAATGCTGGACGGCGAACTCACCCTAGCTGATGAAATCACACCTGATACCTGCCGCATCTGGGACCGCAAGACCCACAAGAAACTCGACAAAGACCGCTTCCGCTTCGATATGGGCGGCGTCGAGAAAGCTTATCAGGAGGTTCTCGAACGGATAAGCAACGCGTGAACCTTCTATCGCGCCTGAGACTCGCTCCCGAAGGCGGCGGAGTCATCTTCAGCGGCGTCTTCGCGCTGACAGCGGCGATTGTCCTGCACCTGCTTGCGGGCAAACGCTTCACACGCTGGCTGCTGGCGGCCGCCGCCGCCGCGCTCGGTTTAATCCTGCATTTCTTCCGCGATCCACAGCGGCGGTCCCCGGCCGAGGTCCGATATATTTTAGCGCCGGCGGACGGGCGGGTGCTCGCCGTGGAGGATTACCTCTCGGAACGCTGTCCCGAAGGCGGCAAGCGGGTGTCGATATTCATGTCGCCTCTCAACGTCCACGTGAACCGCTCGCCGGTAGCGGGCAAGATAACGGATGTGGTTCATTATCCGGGCAAATTTCTTTCTGCTTTCAAACCGAAAGCCGAGCGGGAGAACGAGCGGGTAGTAGTGCGGGTCAAGACTAACTTCGGCGACGTTGCTTTCGCGCAGGTCGCTGGTTTTCTGGCGCGCCGGATTGAATTTCACCCCGAAGTCGGAGACACGCTGGACGCTGGGCAGCGGGTGGGAATGATCCGCTTCGGCTCGCGGATGGACGTTTATCTTCCTGTTAATGTAGATCTGTTCTGTTCCCCAGGCGAAAAAGTCGTCGCTGGGGAGACGATATTAGGAGAATTCCTCGATGCGAAATCGCTTGATCTGGCCTAATCTGGTAACCTTCTCCAACCTGTTCGTGGGTTTTTTTTCCGTCACGTTGATTGCCCAGGACCGTTTTTTACTGGCGAGCTGGCTGTTGGTAGTGGCGTCGATTCTCGATGGTCTGGACGGCCTGGTGGCGCGGCTGATGCGGCAGTCCAGCCGGTTCGGCGGTGAAATGGACAGCTTCTCCGACGTGATTTCCTTCGGACTGGCGCCGGGATTTCTGGTTTATCGAACCACGCTGGCGCCTTTAGGCGTGTGGGGACTACTGCTGGGCTTTCTGCCGGTGGCAGCCGGTGCGGCGCGGCTGGCGCGTTTCAACCTTATTCATGACACTACGCCCCGAGGCTGGTTCATCGGGCTGCCCATCCCGACTATGGCGCTGATGCTGGTCGGTTATTTCCTTTATGCTCACAAAGTTACCAGCGAATTGCCGGAGCCGGCGATATATATTTCTCTAATTCTGATGCTTTCCTTCCTCATGGTCAGTCCCATCCCCTACCGACGGATGCCGGTGGTGCCGATTCGCAACAACCGGTATGCCTGGCTTTCCGTCATTATATTGGTGGTTTCGGGCGGCATGATGCTTTGGAAACCGGCGCTGACGCTGTTCCCGCTGATGCTGGTCTATCTTGCCACAGGACCGGTGGAATGGGCGGTGCGGCTTATTAAAAAAGCCAGTCTCGATATTTCCGAAGAAGACGAAGAGGAGATGACAGAGGAAGCAATCCCCGATGAGAAATTGGTCCCCGAAAATAAAGTCCTGCCGCCGCGAAGGAGCGCTGATTTATGAAAGCGATTGTCTCGGTGCGCGTAAAAGCCTCTATCTTGGATCCCCAAGGAAAAAC
>CAZCEM010000003.1:0-23774 GCA_964497555.1 uncultured bacterium | reverse complement strand
GCTCGGAGGCCCGACCTACGCGCTTTGAAGGGGCAGTTTTCTGGGAAATGACAGCGCGAAACTTCAGTCATTAGATTACTTCATCAGCCTTCGGCTGATTCGCAAAGACAACATTCTTCATTCTGCATTTTGCATTTTGCATTTTTAAGACGCTGATTCCAAAGGAATTCACGCCAATAATCCGCAATTCCATTCTATATGGGTTGGTGGACTGATGCTGAGAGCGACGGAGCAGTACTTTTCCAGACTCATCCGCACCGCCTTCTCCAGCTCGCCCATTCCTAAGCCGACGCCCTTCGCTCGATAGGATATTTCCACCGAGTCGTACAGTTTCGGGTGAGTTTCGCGCCTCTGAGCGGTCAAGGTAATTTCCAATCGGTCAACCTCTAATCCCATTTTCCGGAGAATAAACACCACGTCCATGCCGCTGCAGCCGCCTAGCGCTTGAATCAGGAGTTCCATAGGCGCCGATCCAGCGGGAGTCTGCCCCGGCGGCGGCGCGTCCATGACGGTCACCCGACCGCTGGGTCCCTCACCCTCAAAACGCATGCCCCCGCAAAATACGACTTTGTTCACGCTCGCGCTCATGCTGCAGTCCTGTTCTTGCCCCCCCTTATTTATTATTTTGGCACCATTTAAAGGTTGAAATTTGACTCTTCTTAACTTAAAATATAACATAAGGAAAAGAAATTCAATAATCACGGAGATTATCTCCTCCGATGAAGCAAGGAATCCGATTCGATTCCGGGATTCCTTACGCGGGTCATTTGCCGGACAGTCGTTATTGGACACAGGTTTCAGCTTTCAAATAGAAGCCCGCAGCGACAGCGGCTCCGCGCGGGCGGGAGTGTTGAAGACTCCCCGCGGAGACGTGCCTACGCCGGTCTTCCTGCCGGTCGGCACCTTGGGCACTGTAAAAACCTTGTCGCCTTTGGAACTCCGCCAGGCGCGCGTCAAGATGCTGCTGGGCAACACCTATCACCTTCTTCAACAGCCAGGCGCCGAGCTGGTTCGAGATTTCGGGGGGCTGGCTCGCTTCATGCGCTGGGACGGGCCAACTATGACTGACTCCGGCGGATTTCAAATCTTCAGCCTATCATCCACCCGCCAAGTCAGCGAGGAAGGCGTGTCTTTCCGTTCTGTTCACAACGGGCAGTCCCTCACCCTTACACCGGAATCCGCCCTGTCCATTCAACAGAACCTCGGCGCGGACGCGATAGTGGCGTTGGACGAATGCCCCCCCTACCCAGCGGATTACGGGGAGGTGGAACGTGCCGCTGAATTGACCGGTCGGTGGGCGAGACGATTCCTGGAGGCTTGGCGGAAAAACCACTCCCGAGCGCTGTGGCGGCAAGCGCCTTTCTTAGTGGTGCAAGGCGGCGTCTTTGACGACCTCCGCCGGAGATGCTCCCAGCAGATGGCTGAACTCGATCCGGCGGGCTTCGGCATCGGCGGCGTGTCGGTGGGCGAGCCTCAAGAGGATCTGCTTCGTGTCACGACGCTGTGCTGCTCGCTGCTGCCTGAGGACAAACCGCGGCATCTGATGGGCGTCGGCACCCCCGGAGACATGTTGGCAGCCATCGACGCGGGCGTCGATATGTTCGACTGTGTGCTGCCCACCCGCAACGGACGAAATGGACAAGCCTTTACCTCCACTGGCGTTTTAAACCTCCGCAACGCCCGGTTCGTCAAAGACCGCGAGCCGTTGGACGACCGATGTGACTGCTACGCCTGCCGCGCCTTCGCGCGAGCGTACCTGCATCATCTCGCCGTCACCGGCGAGGTCCTGGGCTTAAGGCTGCTGAGCCTGCACAATATCACCTTCTACCAGAAGCTGGTGGAAGACGCGCGGAAGGCTGTCCTGGCGGGTGAATATGCCTTCTGGCGGCGGGAAACAGAAAACAGATGGGATGCACAAAACCAGATTTAAATCCTTGCCGACGAGGATCCGATTAGAGTGAGATAAGCTGACGCCATGCAACGGTCATACTGTCGCGTTTAGAGTTCAAACATCAGCTTATACGCGCTAAGGCGTGAACTCTAAATGGGCCTATTGGAATGCAATTTGGCCTAAGAACTAAGCTTCGTAAAGGTTTATAGTGGTTTGTCAAGGTTAGGAGTGAATATGGCTGGGAAACGAGCGTGGTGTTTTCTACTCCTGGCAGCGGCGGTGGTTCTAGCGCTGGGGCTCGGGTCCTGTAAAAAGGAAGACAGCCCTGAGGGCCCTGAGGAGGTTCCGCATAACGTCTGGATAACCATTAACCACGGCGCCAGAGCCACTGCGGATACCATTCTAACCGTGTCAATCCAAGGTGAAAACATCGACCGCATGCAGATATCAGCGACCGCTGATATGAGCGGCGCGATGTGGGAGCCTTACGACACCTTGAAATACTTCAGAGTGCCTCGGGTGGACGGCTCCTTCAGCGTTTTCGGACGATTTGCGTCATACACCGGCGCAGCCACCGGCATTATTCATGACGACATCATCCTGGACTACTCCGCAGCAATAACACACTTCGATGTGGCTTCGCGGGATGACACCCTGCGTTCGGGCGACGAGGTGGCGTTTATGTTGGATGCAGGCGAGGACGGTGAAGCCTGGATAAGCCTGGGCAGCATGATGTCAGGCTACTTCCTTAATCCTACGTCGAACGGCACCTTCTATGGGGAATATCAACTGCCGCTGTTTGGCGTGCCGAATGAAATAGCGCAGGTAATTGCTCACTTCTCCGATGAGGTCGGGAATGCAGCTCGTCCGGTGGTCTATGGACGGCGCTTTGTTTTGCGAGGCTTGTCGCTGCAGCCCAGATTGGTTCGTCACATCTACATTGGCAATTCGAGCAACGAAAGAATCTTTATCTTCAAGGACATTTGCTACTTAAGCTCGGAAGACGCCGTCTATCGGATGAAAACGGACGAAGCCGCTTCACCCCAGCCCTGCGGGATGCTGGAACTGCCGGGCTGGAACCACGGCATTGCAGCTTTGGACACGGTCCTCGCCGTGGCGAATAACGTTTCTGGTGTGGTCTTCTACCTCGTTAAACCCGGCGCGTCTCCGGACCGCATCGGTGGAGCGCGGGTGGAGAGCTATGCGAAAGACGTACTTTTCTGTGGAAAAGACATCTATGTCGCAAGTTACTCCCGCGGTTTGCACGTATTCAACATCGAAGCCGGTGGATTCATCCATTGCATCGCCCGCCTTGAAATAACGCCCTTTGGTGAGGCAATCTGCAGCCAGGATTCGCTGCTGTACATCGCCGGCGGCGGCGGACTGTCGATTATCAACCGGAATCTGGACGAGCCTGACAAGCCGGAGTTGATGAGCGAGGTGACCGATTTGGACGACGAACCGATTGGAATACTCTACCATCGCGGCAGTATATTTCTAACCACCGACGAATTGGGTGTGATTCGCATAGATGTAACCGATCCCTATCACCCCCGCGTAAGGAACTTCTACCCTCACCTTTTCAATGGTCGCCGGATGCTGGTGGTTCATCCCTACCTGGTGGTCTCCCGCGAGCGTTCGGTGAGCGTGGTGAATCTGTCCGATCTGGGTTCTCTGCCGGTGGTGGCGGAGTTCGGCGGCTTTACGGAAGCCCAAGGAATGTGTGTCAACGGGCGGATGCTGTATGTGGCCGCTTCGAGCGAGATGGTTGTGATAGACCTTACAGGCACGGAGCATTAACGCCGGCATGATTAAGTCAGGCGCTCAGGACCTTCAAGGAGAAGAGGCTTAACCGCATCCCTTTCCGCCTTTAAACTTTTTAAGACATAGATGACAGAACCTTTAACAGAACTCAATCTCGCCGCCGACAAAGCGCAAATCCTTGAATCCCTGGCTCAATACCATCGACGGTGGAATCGGGCGCTGGTGGAGAACGCCTTTGATTTCGCCGTCGAGGCCCACCGGGATCAATTTCGGCAGTCCGGGGCGCCTTACATCACCCATCCGGTGGCGGTGGCAAAAATCCTCACCGAGATAAAAACCGACTATATCGCGGTCGCTGCCAGCCTGTTGCACGATGTGATTGAGGACGGCGGCGTCGATATTGAGGAACTCCGGGAACGCTTCGGCGAACAGATAGCGCTGCTGGTGGACGGTGTGACCAAAATCTCCGGGCTGAAGCTGAAATCCTGGGAAGAGCGACAGGCGGAGACGCTGCGCAAGATGCTGCTGTCAATGCTCAAAGACCTTCGCGTCATCCTCATCAAGCTGGCGGATCGTCTCCACAACATGCGCACCATCGACGCCAAGCCCAAGCCTTCCCAGCAGCGCATTGCTCTGGAGACTCGGGACGTGTACGCCCCGCTGGCGCATCGGCTGGGCATCGGTCGAATCGCGCGGGAACTGGAGGAACTCGCCCTGCTGGTTCTGGACCCGGTCGCCTTCCATGAGATTGAGGAGCGGATAACCGGGTCCTTCTCGGCGCAGCAGGAGATTATTGAGAACATACTTACGCCGATTAAACAAGAGCTGGATCGCATCGGACTGAAGGCTGACGTCCAGGGGCGCGTCAAGGGCATCGCCAGCACCTATAATAAAATCAAGCAGCAGGGGCGGAATCTGGCGGAGATATACGACCTGTTCGCCATCCGCATCATCGTTCAGGACCGGTCGGAATGCTACCGCGCCCTGGGCGTCGTGCATGATTTGTTCACGCCTGTCACCGACCACTTCTTCGACTATATCGCGCTGCCGAAGATGAACCTCTACCAGTCGCTTCACACTAAAATTAAGGACAAAAAGAACCGCATCGTCGAGGTTCAGATCCGCACCCACGAGATGCACAACATCGCTGAAAACGGCATCGCCGCCCACTGGAGATACAAGGAGGGACAAATCCAGCCTGACGCCCTCGATGAGCATTTCGCGTGGATCCGAACCATGATGGAGGCGCATCAGGAGGAGGCTGAATCGGGCGATTTTCTCGACGCCCTGAAGATCGACCTCTTTCAAGATGAAATCTATGTATTCACTCCCAAAGGCAAGCTGATTCAACTTCCCCGCGGAGCGACGCCGGTGGATTTCGCCTTCGCCATCCACTCGGAAATCGGCATTCACGCCATCGGCGCCAAGGTTCGAGGGAAGATCATTCCGCTGAACTACCAGTTGGAATCCGGCGAGGTCGTCGAAGTGCTGACGTCTCCCAACCAACATCCCAATCCAGAGTGGCTGAAATCGGTGCGAACCTCGCGGGCGCGCAGCCGCCTGAAGAAATGGTTCAAGGACACTCGCTGGGATCAAGCGCGCGATCTGGGAAGGGAGATGATTGAGCACGAGCTGCAGCGCCTTAAATTGCCCAAAGCCCCCGATGAGCTTCACGAGATAGCCGTTTCCTTCGGCCACGTGGAATTGACCGACTTTTACGCGGCGGTCGGATCCGCGCAAATAACCATAGGCCAGGTCATGCGAAAGCTGGTGCCGGCGGTGGCGCCGCGCAAAGACGCCCTCATCAGCCGGATTATTCAATACATCGACCGCGACAAGAACAAGGTCAAGATCAGCGGCTTGGACAATCTGGTCATCTCCATCGCCAACTGCTGCAATCCTCTGCCGGGTGACCCTATCATCGGCTTTCAAAGCGACGGCCGCGGATTGTACATCCACCGCACCGACTGCCTCCGGGTGGTGTCGCTCCTCAACGATGAAAACCGGATAGTATCGGTCTCGTGGGACGTTGACCGCGAGGACCGCTTCCATACCAGAATTGAGATTGTGGCTGAGGAACGAGAGAATCTCCTCCGCGACATCACACAGGCGCTGGCGGGTTTGAAGGTGAACATCATTGACATTGAGATGCACCTGCGGGACAGTATCGTGGTCGGCAGCGTGCTGGTCGAGGTGAAAAACCTGCCTCATTTCACCCGGTTGATCGGGAAGCTCAATCAGATAAAGGGGATTCTGAAGGCGGAGCGGGGCGCCGGTCGTGAAGTGGAAGCTGATACAGCAGCCTCCTCTCCCGTCCCGTGAACCGCTCCGAAGTGGCATTTCCCATTCTGGCAGTCGATTACGGTCTGAAGCGGGTCGGCTTAGCGGTGTGCGATGAGAACGGGAGGGTGGCGGTGGGCGTCGGCATTCTCACGGGCGTCCAGGGGCGCGCCTTGACGCGGGCGGTCTATGCCGCAGCGCGCGAAAGAGGCGCCAAATCCATTCTCATCGGCAGCCCTCATCCGGAACTGCACGGATCCAAACCGGTCATCGAAGGCGCCGACCTGCTCTCGGAAAAGCTGCGACTGAAAGGTTTAAATGTATATCGGCTCGACGAGAGCGGCACAACCGCTGAAGCGCTCGACGCCCGGCGAACGGCGGGAGGACGGGGACGCAAGACCACGTTGTGGATTGATGAAGCCGCGGCAATTATCCTACTGCGCCGCTTTTTGGACAGCCTTTCGCTCGAATCACATTCTGAGGCTGAGAGTATTTGAATTGGCAGCCTCTTTTGTTTATTTTAGAACTCTTAAGCCTCCCAAAATCCCTTTTAAAACAACGCAGGCTCTCCCTTGACCGAGGATAGTCATCCCAACGCCGCTTCACCAATCCGAATCGGCTTTATCGGCGCCGGCGGCATGGCGCAGGTTTCGCACATACCCAACCTCCGCGCTACGCCTGATGTGGTGTTGGCAGCGATCTGCGATGAGAACATCGCGAGGGCAGCTTCCATCGCCGAGCGCTATCATATTGAGACCTGGTCTGACGACCCCGAAGAGATGCTCAAGCAAACGCCCTTGGATTGCGTCATTATCACTACTCCCACTATAACCCATCTCCCCTTGTGTCAGCTCGCTCTGGAAAGCGGCGTGGACGTCATGGTTGAGAAGCCGTTCGCCCGTTCTGGGGAGGAGGCGTGGCGGATGGTTCGATCGGCCGAGGAAAACCAGCGTCTCGTTATGGCGGGGATGAACCACCGCTTCCGGGAAGATGTCCTGATGTTGAAGGAGACGCTGGAACGCGAGGAATTAGGCGAAATTTATATGATTGCCAGCGGCTGGCTGCGAAGGCTGGGCGTGTGGGGTCGTCCCTACTGGTTCACCGATAAAAACCTCGCCGGCGGTGGGGTGCTCATGGACCTCGGCTTGCAGATGATCGACATGGCGCTGTGGATGATGGACTTTCCAGCCGTTGTCGAATCAGCCTGCGGCTGCAGTCACAAGCTGCTGGAACTGGATGTGGAAGACAGCGCGACGGTGTTTATGCGCTTCGACAACGAAGCGACCTTTCTGCTGGAAGTCAGTTGGGCGAATTGCGCGGTGCGGGACATCGCCTATACCTTCTTTTCCGGCTCGCAGGGGCGGGCGGCGCTGAATCCCCTGCGTTTGAACCGCCGACAGAAGGACCGGGTCGTCGCTGAAACGCCACCGCAGCTTGGCGACGACGTCGAACTGTATCGCCGCTCGTACATGGCGGAAGCCCGGCACTTCATTGACTGCGTCCGCGAGCGAACGCAGCCGTTGTCCAGCGGTGTGGAAGCCGCTCAGGTATTGCAGGTGGTTGATCAACTATATCGCTCCGCTGGAGACTGAAACGCCGACGGCGCGGCAATGCAAACCATCAATCACGCTTCCGGCAGCCTCTCCAGAATGCTGACCCCTCCGCTGAAATCCCGCTTATTGGCCGCCTCCTCCGGCCTTCTGCTGACGGCTGCGGCTCCACCCCTGAATCTCTTCTTCCTCGGCTGGATAGGCTTGATCCCACTGTTGATGAGCCTAAAAAAGCCGAGAACAAGCGGATTCGGGGAAGGCTTCATCGCGGGCTTGGTGTACAACACTGGGATTCTATACTGGCTCGCATTCAACAGCGGCACTTACTGGTGGTTGGCGTCTCTGACGATGTTGGTCAGCGTGCTGGCAATCGCTTGGGGATGGGGCGTCGCCGCTAAAGTCTTTCGGATTCTTCTTGACCGGCTGGGCGCCATTGCCTGGGTGATAATCCCGTTTTCCTGGAGCGCTTGGGAGGGTTGGCTGTCCAACCTGGGCGACATCGCTTTCCCCTGGCCTCTCTTAGCGCTGACGCAGGCCGGGTTCGATCCGATTCTGCAGGTTATGGAATTCACGGGCATTTGGGGAGTCGGATTCTGGGTGGCGGCGGTGAACGTCGTCCTCTTTCTATGCTGGCGAGCTGAAGTAAGACGACGGTGGCGCTGTGGATTAGCGCTGGGCGTGTTGGCAGTCATCCCCGTGGCCGCGCATATTCATACCACCCGTTGCCAAACCCCCGAAGCGTGCGTGCGGGTGTTGATAGTGCAGGGCGACATCGATCCTCTTGGCAAATGGGTGGAGGGCTTCGAGTTTAGTTGGGTGCGCTACGACTCACTTACGCGCGTCGGTTCCAACTTGCAAACTTGCAAACTTTCAGACTTTCAAACGTTAAGACTTTCAAACAGTCTCGACCTGATTGTCTGGCCTGAAACCGCCGTTCCCTGCGACTTCGCCACCCGTCAGTTTTATCAAGAGCGCATCGCTAATCTGGCTGCAGATATTGACGCCGCCATCATCACCGGAGCATCGGGACGCGCCAGGATGAAGGACGGAGTCCATCCGTTAAATATCGCCTATCTGGTCGATCCGGAGCGGGGTGTGGTGGATGGATACAGCAAGCGGACGCTGGTGCCATTCGGGGAGCGCGTGCCGTTTCAAGACCTCTTTGCCGGCTTGGGAAGTCTGAATTTCGGCCAAGCGGAGTTTCGGCCCGGTTCCAGGCCGACGCTCTTTTTTGTCGAAAGAAATGGGAAAGCCCTTCGCTTTCCGGCCCTGATCTGCTATGAGTCGGCCTTCCCGGAGCAGGTCCGCCGCTCGGTTCAAGACGGCGCCAACCTGCTGATCACCATCTCCAATGACGCCTGGTACGGGAAGAGCGCCGAGAGGCCGCAGATAGCTGAACTCAGCCGGTTTCGCTGTATTGAGACCCGACGGTCGATGGCGAGGGCTTCCAACACCGGAATTTCTTTCGGCGCGGATTATCGGGGACGGATCCTCGCCCGCACCGAGATTGACGTTCCTGAAACCATCGTAGTAGATCTGCCGCTGATGGAGGTTCAGACCTTTTACCTCCGCCACGGAAACTGGTTTCTGTTGTTAACGACATTGACCTATGGTCTCGCGCTTCTTAGAGGCGTGTTTAAAGATTCATCAAAGGCTGGCGGAATCCAACCATGAACCTTGTTTGCGGAACATTGCTGTCTTTTCAGCTTTTACTGGGAAATACCGCCCCGGCGGGGAAACCGTCGCCCTATGGCGCGGGTGTAAATCTGAGATTCGTCGCCGAGGGCGTCTGCAGTCGAGCGCTCATCCAGCCGCAGCGCCATTCCCCTATTTGGCTGAGAGACGCTGCGCCTTCGGAGTGCAAGACTGGGTCAGGAGCGGCGGCGCGCTGGATACTGCCGGTTTCGGTGACAGCCGCCGCCGGCGGCGTTGTATATGCTGTGTATTCAATTCGAGGTCGTTGATGAGGGTTTCCTTCACCTTAAGATATTTCGCCACATTGCTTACTATCCTTACGCTTTCAGGATGTCATCGCCGGCCGTCTTTCGAGGTGCTGCCTCCTCAGGAGTTGTTTCGACATTCTGTTGATCTTTACAACCGGGGCAAATACCTCGATGCGTCGGACGGCCTTGACTTCTTCACCATCAACTACGGCGGACATGCTCTGGTTGACAGCGCCCAATACTACCTGGGGATGAGTCACTATCAAATGAAGGAATACATCATCGCTTCGGACGCCTTCGACCAGTTGACGCGCCGCTTTCCCAACAGCTCACTGGTGCCGGAAGCCATGTTCATGGTCGGCGAATGCTACCGGGAACTCTCACCCAGCTACCCTCTGGATCAGACCTACACTGAAAAAGCCATCGACGCTTATCAAGCTTTCATAGATTATTACCCCGAATATCGGGATTGGGTGCAGAAAGCCCAGAAGGCCATCAGCGAATGCCGTGAGAAACTGGCTCACAAGGTCTTCGCCAACGGGGTAATTTACTTGAAGATGAAGGACTTCACCGCCGCGAGTATTTACTTTCAGGAGGTTTTGGACAGGTATTACGATACGCCCTGGGCCGCTGAAGCGGCGTTCGAGTCCGGGGTGAGTCTGGCCGCGGCCGGGAAGAAGGGGGAAGCCCTGACGGCTTACCGAACCTATCTGGAAAAATATCCAGCGCATAAGCGGCATGATGAAGCGATAAAAGCCGTCGAAATACTGCTCAAACCACCTGAAGAAGAAAAGACGCTCCCATTGAATGACTGACAAATTGCCCAATAAAATCCTCCGGATCGGGATTATGGGCGGCACCTTCGATCCGCCGCACCTGGGGCACCTAATTAGCGCCCGGTCCGCAGCCGAGCAGTTGAAACTGCTGAAAGTCATCCTGGTGCCCGATAACATTCAACCGCACAAACTGACGGCTGCCAGGTCGCCGGCTTCAATAAGACTGGAGATGACCCGCGCCATAGCCAAGCTGGATCCGCTGTTTGATGTATCCGACTGCGAGATATCGCGTGGAGGAGTCAGTTATACGGTCGAGACGTTGGAGTATCTTTGCGGACGCTATCCGCCGGAAAACTACCGCTTGTGCTGGCTGATGGGCTGGGATTCGGCGCTGGACTTCCCCACCTGGCATCAGCCGGAGCGCATCGCGGAACTGGCGGATCTGGTCGCTCTTCGGCGGACAGGCAGCAACGAAGACCCGATTCCTCAACCCTGGCAGGCTCAAATGACGGTGCTGAAAACCCCCGTCATCGAGATTTCAGCCACTGATATCCGGGCTCGAGCAGCGGCCGGCCTGCCGATTGCGCTCCTGGTGGGACCCGATGTAGAAAGTATAATCAAAGCAACTTCGTTATATCAATAGAGTCAATCCTTTAAATTCCTTGAAAGACTTGACACAATGATACATAAATAGTAAATTATACTTTTGCGGAGCTGAAATTAAAACATCACGAAGAAGGTGTCCTGCACTATTGGCGCCGGAGCGTTCTTTGAATGACGACAGCCGCAACAAAACCGCTTCCAATATCTGGGCCTTTATAGGCTCGATGCGATTAGGCATCGGGCTGTTGGTGGCGGCTTCAGTTCTATCATTCGCTGCGCTAATGGCTGGAGAGCTTTTGCCCGACGCTTTCAAATCATTGCCATTTCTTCAATTCCTTCAGATGTCCGACCCCTTCCGGTCCTGGTGGTTTCGCGTCCTGCTCGCCTTGATAGGAATTAGCTTGCTGGTGTGCATACTGCAGCGAGGGCCAGATCTCGTTCGGCAGGCCTTTTTACCGTCTTTTTTATTATCGCCCGCTCAATTTCAAGATAGAGAAAACCTGTTTCATTACTCGGTCGAGCGCGGTGAAGCTGTTGCTGAAGCCGTTTTAGGCAGCCTCGCAATCAAATCTGCCATCAGGCGGCTCGCAGGAGGTGCTGCCTATACCGTCTCATCGGGAGGTCTTTCGCGGCTGGGTCCGCTGTTGGTTCATATTGGCATGCTCCTGCTTATTATCGGCGGTATAACTATCGGCGTCGGCGGAAGATTCAGCCGCATCAGCGGCGCTGCGGGTGATACATTGAGGTTTCCTGAAGGGGATTTCAGCCTTTATATCAAAGACTTTCGGATTGAGTATTATCCCATCTCCCTGAACCAATGGGTCGAAACACCCAACGGACGACGGGGTCAGGTCGTAAAATTACACAGTGATTCGGCGCGGATTTCTATTCCAACGAGGAACGGCGGCGCTGAGGAAATCGTCTTCGCGTTAGCTCAGTTGCGCAATGACTTTTTAGTCGCGGACGGACATCGCCTCACCCCTTATCAGGGCAATATCCGCAGCTACACCACCGACGCTGCCGCGCTGGTGAACGGTCAAGAAGTTTTAAATCGCTCAATCGAGGTCAATCGTCCCTTTCGCTTCCGCGGCTTCCGGATTTATCAGAGCAGCTTCGAATATTATCAGCAATCCATGACGGTGGATTCAGCGACGCTGTCCATTTCTCAGGATGGACGAGCGGACACGACGATAATGACGGCGGTGTCGAAATCCGATTCAATCGCCCTGGGGGAGGGATTAATCCTTACAGCGGGCCGGTTCCTGCCGGATTTCCGGCTGGACGAAACGATGCGCGCCTTCAGTGTGTCTGATGAATTAAACAATCCGGCGCTGAGGCTGTCGCTGATTTTTCCTGACGGCGATATGGTCTCCCAATGGATATTTCAGCGAGCGACGGGGCACGCAACCGGTCAGCTTGGACCCTTAAATGTCCGGCTGGTGGATTTCAAAGGCGTCCACACTGACGCTGACCAATACCACACAATCCTCGATGTGTATCGTTCGCCTAGCGCGGGACTTATATGGACGGGATTAATCGCCGCCACGCTGGGATTGATACTGGGATACGGGCTGACTCAAAGAAAGGTATGGGCGTTTGTCCAGAAGCGAGCCGGCGGGCCGGACGAGATTTGGATCACCTGGAGAAGCGAGCGCCCATCAGAGGCTTTCGAGGAACGAATGCGGCGGATTCTCAAGGCGATGCCTTTAGAACCAAGCGGCAGCAGCAAGAACGTTAGGTAAACATTTACTGCGGCGAAGCCGGCGACGGCTCTCGCGTCTTTTAACATTTTCCCATTTCAGGAGCAACAATGAGAGTTGTAACTATGGTCACAGCAGCGGCGTTGATGTTTCTTGCCGCCGCGTCAGGATTTGCCGGGGAGGCCGTTAGGGTCAACCTTGGCGGTGTTGAGCTGTCTTATGATGAGGGCCTGCGAGGCCCCCAGCGGGACGACCTCGGCCCGGACTGGATCACCTACGACGATGGTCAACCCGTCGGTTTGTGGGTAGGTGTTCCATATTGGTCAAAAGTCAATTTCACGCCCAACAGTACTTTCCGTCTGCAGGCAATCCGAGTGTTTCCTCTGAACCAGGGCAACGTAACGAACCTAGCGATGCGTTTGAGGGTTTATTCCCTTAACCAGCGGACGTTGGACTTGAACCAAATGGTTTATGAGCACCGGTTCGATAGGCTTCCAGCTTGGAACGATCAGAACTTCGACGCCAACTGGATTCAGTGGCTGCTGGCTGAGGACGACTTCGTGGAATTTGGCGCCGGCGAGACCTTTGCCATTATGTACGAATGTGTCGGTGGTGATTACCGCCATCCTCCCGAGGCCGGCACCGGCTGGTGGTGTCTTTACGATGGCGCCGACAACTTCCACCGCAGCTTTGGCGGCCAGGTTCAACAATATGGCGATGATCCACCGCCCGCTCACGCCAACTGGGGAGTCATGGGTGGAGACCTATTTCTCCGCGCCAATGGCGAATATCTTGAGGATTTTGTGGACCTCAACATTGTTGCGGTGTACAACCAGGAAAACGCCTGGTCGTTCCTTCCCGGCGCCTCAATTCAGTATCGGGTTGATGTGGCTAACATCTGGGATGATTACGACGCGGCCTACGTTGTGAACTTTGAGATGTTCGACCCTCAAGGAAACAGCGTTTGGAACAACAGTGTTCGCCGCGACGGCATCGACGGCGCTGACACGGTGACCGTTGACGCCGGCGAGGAATGGACCGTCCCCGACAACGCTGACCTGGGGCTTTACAAACTCTGGGTCACCCTGGAAGTGCCTAATGACGCCAACATGGATAACAACGAAGATGGTTTAGACCAGCTCGTGGTTAATCCTGACGCTGAAAACGGCAATCCCGACCAATGGTGGACCTATATTGACGGACAAACTGAGAACCTGACCTCGTGGAACGAAAGTTCCGGCTGGGCGGCGGCTTTCTGGCATCCCGGCGGAGACCGAATGATGGCGTTGACCAGTTTCAGAGTCCAGATTGTGTCAGTTGACGCACGAGTGCCGATGGACGTCGATATGCAGGTCTTTTCGTTGGATTTGAATGCTCAACCTTCTGCTGAACTCTGGACGGGAACGGCTCGCGTGACCGGCCAAGGCGGGGAGGCCGTTGGCAATGACCGTCACAAAGCCTGGGTGGTAGTGGAACCCGATTACGACAATCCCGACGAAGCCATCATCGGACCTGGTCAAGCCTTCATGGTGGTGTACTATTTCCACAACGACACTCAATTCCCCATCGACACTAATCCTCCCATCGCAGGCACGAATACCACGATGCATCCGGCCTATCTGGATACCCAGGATGATGGTCAGGGATTTGCGCCTGCCGGCAGCGGTGATTTCCCGATTGAAGCCCGCATGGCATGGTCGGACATCGCGCCGCCCGGACCGCGTCTGCGGGCTGCGCCCGACGAGTTGGATTTCGGCGTGGATCTCCTGATGAATCACGATTACAGGATCCCGGTGAATCTAATCTCCTTCGGTCAGGATCCCGTGACTATCGACCAGATTCGCATCGCTCCGAGCATCGCGGCTTATCTGACGGTTGCTCCGATTTTGAACGACTACGAGATAGCTTCCACCGACACCGTCACCGTTACGTTCACTTTCAACTGTGATTCGGTTAAGAAGATTGACAGCTACGTGATGATATACAACAACTCCAGCATCGATGAGATGACGCTGCATGTCACCGCGCGCACGACGGAGGGTGTCGTCGAGAACGTTCGTCCGGGCCTTCCCAGCGCCTACGAGTTGTCTCAGAACCACCCGAATCCATTCAACCCCGTCACCACCGTTGACTTCGCCCTGACGAAGGGCGGCATGACACGCCTGGACGTCTTCGACCTGAACGGCCGTCTGGTTCAAAACGTATTCCAGCGTGTATTGCCGATGGGATACCACAGCGCAGAGATTGACGCGGGCAGCCTGCCGGCGGGCGTGTATATGTACCAGCTCACTTCGGCTGACTTCTCCGCCACCCACAAGATGGTGCTGATGAAGTAAGCTCTGGTTTAGGATCTGGTCGATTTTTCGGTCAGACGGTTTAATAAAAAACCGGTTGATTCCAGGTAAGGGATCAACCGGTTTTTAAATGAATTGAACTCCCCCATGGGGAGAGGGAAAGGCGGTGCTGTTCAGCGCAGCAACAGCGCTTTCCGCAGCGTCATTGAGTTACCCGAAGCAACTCGGATCAAATACAGCCCTGCTGCCGCTTTAGAGCCGTCCCATATCACTGCGAACTCACTTCCAGCGCTCGGCGGAAAGGTCTGCTCCCACAGCCGCCGGCCGTCCAGCGTGAACACAGCGGCAGCGGTCGCGGCGCTCCTAACCGGAGTAATGCGTATGGTCAGCAACGAATTAAAAGGATTGGGGTAAGTTGTTAGACTCAACTTGGTTGGAACCAGTGGCGGAAGCGCCGGCGCTTCGGTCATCGAGTCCAGCCGACAGCCGGCGTGGATGACATTGCCGCTCGACATCTGATGCACCCACCTCCGTCGAAGAATGCTGTTGATCTCCAGCCGTGCGTCGCGCCAGCCTTGTTGCTGGTAGCTGTTGATGGAACTCCAATCGACGTCGATGTAGTTCCAACCCTTGATGTTCGGATGCGCTTGGATAAAACGGAAGAAGGGTTCGAACCAAGCGTCCCAGTCAGCTTGACCGTCGATGCCCTCCGGGTCTAAAGAATCCGGCGTGGAAACAGTGTGGATGGAGGAGAGTTCATTCAGATAGACCGGTTTGCCGCGGACTTCGGCGAAACGCAGGAAGGCTTCCGATCTGCCTTTGCGGGTGATGTCCCAGCCGGTGCGTCCTTGCGCGGAGTCGGGTAGATCGGGATGAAAATGCTCCACCGTGAACAGGTCCAGCCCGAACCAATCGACCACGTCGTCGCCGGGATACCATTTCCAGCCCTGTTCGGTAGAATCGGCAAAGTCAGCCGCCGCGTCCGGTTCGTAGCACCAGACGGTCGCGAAGTTGTCGATGCCGCGGCTGTTTAGATCTATCACCAACTGCCGGAACGCCAAGGGGTAAATATAAGGATGGTAGGGATTCCAACTGCCGTTGAACTCGAAGCCGATGCGAAAGAAGAAGGGTAGGTTGACTTGTCGGAAAGCTGACTCCAGCATATCGACATACTGATCCCACTGGTCGGTATAGACATAAATTGAATCCAGCATCATCAAGGCATCATTGCCTTGAAAGTGCATTGAGTACTCTATGTATTGGCTGTCAGCATGAACGATGGGCTGGGTAAGGGCTTGGACGATGCGCTCCACTGTTGTTCCTCGCATGCCGGGGATGGAGGTGTTCACCTGCAGTATCAGCGGCTTCTTGTCGGCGGGAAACATGGCCGAATAGATGTTTTGGCTGTCCCTATAGTTCCAGCCCACGCCGTGGAGGATTGTCCCATCGGGCGGTTCGAAGAGCGCCCCGTAATAGGCGAACACGGGCGGCGTAAACCCTAATAGACTGGCGGCTATGAGAAAAAGGACGCGGAAGGGCATGGACTCCTCCTTCAGTCTTATCGCCTGTGAATGCGGTTCACAGGAGAGTATGTGAAATGCTCAGAATTATGCGTTAAAATAGACCATTTAACGACGATTTGCAAGTCTAATACCAGTCGATTCGCGACGCGGCCTCTTTCGGACAGCTTTAAGTCGGTGTGCCGCAGGAGGTCTTCACCCTGCGGTCAAAAGCCCTATCGGCGCGGGATGAGGGCCTACTGCACCACGGTATCACTGGATTAGACTTTAAATTCTGCTTAATCATGTAGATTTGCAGCTAACTGGAGTTTCCCATACAGTCCAAAACCGTACTCGTCAGCCCGCTTGATTGGGGGCTGGGGCACGCAACCGAGTCAATTCCCCTCATCCGAGCCTTGCTGCGGCGCGATTTCCGAGTGATTATCGGCGCCGCCGGCCGGCCGTTGGATTTACTGAAGCGCGAATTCCCCGCCTGTGAAGCCGTCGAATTCCCAGCCTACGACATACGCTACAGCCGCAAACATCGCATCCTCGGCATAATGCTGCGTCAACTGCCGCGTATGTTCCGCGCTGCTCGCGCGGAACAGCGGCTGCTTAACCGGTTGATCGACCAGAGACGCATCCACGGCGTGATATCGTGCAGCCGGTTCGGGCTGGGCAGCCGACGGATTCCGTCGGTGTATCTGACGCACCAGATTCAAATCCTCGCCCCACCCGGCTGGAGGATGTTCGAGCCGTTGCTGCGTCTGGCGCATGACGCCATCCGGCGAACCTACACCGAGACTTGGATATCCGACTTCCCAGGCGAGTGCTGCGTCGCCGGTCGGTTGACCGCTCAGGGACAGCCTCTTCCCCGTGCCGCGCATATTGGCACCCTGTCGCGGTTCTCCCCCTCGAATCAACCGCCCGCCAAGTCCGCTGGTCGGTTCGAGATACTGGCCATCCTATCCGGGCCGGAGCCGCAGAGGGCAATTTTCGAGGCGCTCCTGACCGAGCATCTAAAGGGATGTACGCGCTCGTCGCTCATTGTTCGCGGTGTGACGGAATCTGTCGGCTGGCAGAGACGTTCTGACCACCTGACGCTCACGGATTCCCTGACCGCCGAGGAGCTGCAACCGCTGATGGAAGCCGCGGACGTAATCATCTCCCGCACTGGCTACAGCACCGTCATGGACCTTCTGGCACTGGGACGCACCGCCATCCTGACGCCCACGCCGGGACAGACCGAGCAGGAGTATCTGGGGCAGTCGCTGCGTCGAAAAGGGCGCTTTCACGTCGAATCTCAAGCTGGCTTTGACCTCCAGCGCGGTTTGAAGGCGCTGGAGAATCAGCCGCACTACCCGCCCGTCAGCCTGTTGAGCGAGGTTCTTTACGAAAGAATCGAAGCTCTTTTCGGTCGCTCAATGCCGTAACAGCGCTCTACTTGGCTTAAAACACCGGTTATCCATATTTAACTGTTGAAATTTTACAGAATCAGTATTAGTATAAAATGATGGTTATAAAGGGCGATATCCATCGTCTCGCCCATACCAAATATTGAGACTTTAGTTCACCTTGCCCAGAAACCAAGCTCAGGAACACGGTATGTTCCCCCTTAAACGATTGACGGGATTGACTCCTCTTTTAACCTTGCTCTTGCTGTCCGGCAGCGTTCTGGCAAGGTGGGATGATCCTGTGTATCACCACTACGACGAAATCCTCCCCGCTTTGCTCGCGCTGCAGGAAGCCAATCCTGAGATCATGCGAATAGACACCATCGGCTATTCCCAACTGGAGCATCTGCCGATTATCTGTGCGCTGTTCAACGAGGACGTGGCTGACACCACCACCGTTCGCCCGGCGGTGGTCTTCAACGGGCAGGTGCACGCTGAGGAAATCACCGGCGTCGAATACGTCATGTCGCTGGCGGAAAAGATGATGACCCGCGAGGCGCGCCAGTGGCGGCGATGGGTGGACACCTATCTTATCCCCACCGCCAACCCGGAAGGTTTGACGGTAGTATATAGCCTCGACAACACCTATCGGAAGAACAAGCGCGACAACATCGGCGATGGTCTGTTTCGATTTCAACCCGGTTGGGGCGGCGATTCCTCCGGCGCGGATCCCAATCGCAACTTTCCGTTGTTCTGGACTCACGGCACCGGACTGTTCGTCACCGGCGATAATGAGTTCTATGACTACTACCGCGGACCAGCTCCAGCCAGCGAAACTGAAGTCCGATGTTTGATAAATTTCATGGAGCGGGTGCGGCCTCTCTATTCCCTCACCATCCACAGCTCCCGCACCGGCAACGTCTCCGAGCAGGTGCTGTACCCCTGGGGCTGGGGCACTGACGAGAAACAGAAACGCCCGCCTGACATCGCCTTCAATGACGAGATGGCAAATCAGATAGCCCTGCGGTGCAAGAAATTCGGAGGCGCCGGCACCAGCTACGACCGAGTCCGCATCAGCGCCAACAGCGACGCTGAGAACTTCTACCACTACTACTTCGGCATCTATGGAATCCGCGTCGAAATCGGACAGGAAGGCGAGAACATGCAGCCCGACTCAGCCGATTTAGCCAAAACTATCAGGGACGTTTCGCCCGGCTTCGAGTGGCTGCTGAACAGCGCCGCTGGCGTTACCGAAGACGATAAAGGCTCTATTATCGCTGCCCGGCTCAACATCCACGTTACCGACGCCGCCACCGACCAACCGTTGTACGCTCGCCTTAAGTTAGACAGCCGTTCAAGCCGCGTCATCCCCTATCGCTACACCAACCCCCGCAACGGCTTTTACTACTGGATGTTGAGCGAAACGTTTGTCGATACGCTGCGGGTCAGCCGATTTGGCTACTCACCGTGGAAAGGTCGGGTCATCTGCGGTCGCAATCCTTCCCAGAAAGACGTGTCATTGACGCCGCTGCCATGGCATGACGTTGTCATCGGCGTCCATGAAAACGGGGTGCTCATTGAACTGCCGGTGGAACTGCAAATCCAGCACGCTGACACATTCTGGACGCATACTATCATCGATGGGAAGGCTGTCCTGAATCTGCCGGAAGGCGAGTATCAACTGACCCTGTCCGACGCGGCGGCTCATGTGCCACGCATCGTAACGATAGCGGTCAGCGACAATCCCGCCACTTGGGAACATTACATCGGACTGAATCCAGCCGCGGTGCTCTTCGCACAGAACTTCGATGCCGCAGATGTGATTCACACCTCCGACAACGTTAAAAACCTGCATTATGCTGATTCATTGGCTCACTGGGAATTGACGCGAGAGATTTCACATTCCGCGCCAAGCTGCCTGACCGACAGCCGCAACGGCAACACGCCCATCCTCGAAGACGGCTGGGACGCGCCGTATAATATGATGAGCCGGTCGTTCGATCTTTCGGGAATGCAATCAGCCATGTTGACCTATTGGCTGAATCAGGCGCTGGAGCCGGATAACGACTCGATGTGGGTGGAATTCGCCGTCGGCAATACAGCGGTGTCACATCCTTCGGAGTGGAACTGGGTGCAAGCTGCGCCCGCACATCAGGAGCTGGCGATTCTCAACTGGCGCGATGAGGCTGCCATGCAGAAGGTCATCAACCGTCCCTGGAACGCCAACCGAATCAACTGCATGAACTTCCACGACTGGGAGCATGTGGTGATTCCGGTGCCGGTGGAGTTTCTGGGGCAGCCCTCGGTGCACTTTCGCTTCCATTTGAAAACCGATTACATCCTCGCGGAGGACGGGGTCTATATCGACGATGTCTATCTGTTGGGTTCAGGGCTGGCGGCGCCGCAGATAACCTCGCAGCCGCCGCTGCCAGAACGGTTCTCGCTGGGGCCGGTTTATCCCAATCCCTTCAATGGGCGGTTCTCGGTTAAGGCGCATCTGCCGACAGCGGGGTGTCTGAGCGTGGCGGTGTACGACGTGTTCGGACGCCGTGCAATGGAAGGACCATCGGGAGATTACGCTGCTGGGTCGCATCTGCTGTCGCTCGATGTCGAGCATCTGCCGTCGGGGATATACTTTCTCCGCGCGGATGCCGCCGGACGGCGGGAGATTCGGAAGATAACGCTCCTCCGATAAATGCAGAATGCAAAATGCAAAATGTAAAATGCTGAATGCAAAATACAGAATTTCTCTTACGGTTTAATGTCTTGCCGTTTCAACCTTCGGTATTCTGCATTCTGCATTCTGCATTCAACCTTTTTGAGAGATACATGACTTTCTCACGTTTAATACTGCCGGGGGCGATGATTCTGTTGGGATGGCTGTTGGCTTCGCCGAAGGCGTTCGCTGACGAGGGCGGCATAAAGCCGGTCCCGGCTCTTGGTGTATCACTGCCGACCGGCGACCAGGACGACTTATGGTCGCCCGGGTACACCGTCAGTCTAGAAGCCTTCCAGCCATACAGCGGACCATTATCGCTGGGTGGACGGATTAGCTTTCATCGCTGGCGCGTCAACGCCGCTGAAATGCTTTGCATCGACGACCACGCTATGACCGTCGAAGACGAAGAGGGCTGGCGAGCGCTCGGCTCAGCGTCATTCCTGATGAGATACGAGCTGCCTTGGCCCGCTGGTGAAAGCTATGGCTCCTGGTTGGAAGGCGGGCTGAGCGTAAACTACCTGCGCAACTCCGGCGTGTATGTTAAGGGCTTTTATGCTGTTGGTCCCAGTCCGGAAGAGTCTATCGCCGTGAACCGTGAAATCCGTCGTGGTCCCAAGGTCGATATTACCGCCGGGTTGTCGTTGGGACTGAGCCTCCGCATCGCTGCCCGTCTTCAGCCGTCGGTGCGCTACGAGTACTACCTCAGCTCCGACCCGGATGGCTGCGGCGTGCTGGTGGCGACTGTAGGGGTATTCGCCCCTTGACCTCGCTTCTCGACCGCTTGAATCAGTCCCAAATTGAGCGCTGGATGAATAAAGCCCTCGAAGAAGCGGAACAGGCATTGGCGGAAGAGGAAGTGCCGGTGGGCGCGGTGGTGGTTCGAGACGGCATGTTGCTGGGGCGGGGACACAATCGGATGCAGAGCCTGTCTGATCCCACCGCCCACGCCGAGATGCTGGCTATCACCGCCGCCTGCGAGCGAGTGGGTGAGCCGCGGCTGGAAGGCGCCGATTTGTTTGTTACATTGGAGCCCTGCGCCATGTGCGCGGGAGCCGTCATTCTCGCACGAATCAACCGCCTCTTTATTGCTGTTGACGACCTGAAAACCGGCGCCTGCGGCTCGGTTTTTGACGTCGTCCGAGAACCCCGGTTGAATCACCGGGTGGAGGTATATCGCGGCGTCCTTAGTGAGCGTTCGCAGGATTTGTTAGCGAAGTTTTTCGCGACTCGACGTTGAACCTCACCGCGAGCATCCAATGTTGAGCACCTTTAAGGATGCAGCGTCAGCGATTGTAGGGGATTAAGGCTGACAATCGGATAGAAAATGCACTCATTCCGCCTGACATACGACTCCCGCAAGATCAAAGCGGTGCTGACCATCCAACAGTTGGAGGAACCAGTGGAGGTTACCGCTGAGGAAGTGTTCAAGTACCTCGAAGAGGCGGGAATCGTCAAGGGTCTCGACACCGAAGCCGTCGAGAAGATGGTGGAGGAGAAGAAATGGGACACGCCGGTGCTTGTCGCCAAGGGCGTCGAACCGGTCAACGGTGAAGATGGGTCTATTGAATTCTTCTTCGACAGCAATCCCGACCATACACCGAGGGTGCGCAGCGATGGCAGCGTCGATTTTCACAACATCAACATCACCGCCCAAGTACATGTCGGTCAGACATTAGCGCAGGTAATCCCTCCCACAGCCGGCACGCCCGGCGAAGACGTCTTCGGCGTAACGATGCTGACTCGCGCCGGCAAAGAGGCGCGCATCATCCCCGGAGCCAACACCTCATTCACCGACGGCACTCGAACGCTGCTGAAATCTAACGTCAACGGTCATGCGGAGGTCAGTCGCGATGGTTCAGTGCAAGTGGTGCAGGTTTTCACCGTTCGGGGAGACGTCGATTACAGCACCGGCGACATCGAGTTCGACGGCGATCTTGAGATAATGGGCGACGTAAAGTCCGGTTTTACCCTCAAGACTACCGGCAACATCGAGATTATGGGTACGGTCGAGGACGCCACCATCGAGGCGCAGGGCAAGGTGATGGTGCGGGGCGGTTACATCGGATCCGGACGCGGTTCCATTCAGGTCGGCACCGATGCTATCTTTCGCTTCGTCCGCAATCAGCAGGTCATTGCCGAGCGCGATATTTACATCTATGAGGAGAGCATGCACTCGCAGTTGTCTGCCGGCCGCGCTATTATAATGAACAAAGGACGCGGGCAGATTGTTGGCGGATTCGCGGAAGCCGGGCGGTATGCTGAGATAAACGTCATTGGCAATGATAAAAACATCCAAACGCGGATTTCAATATGCGAGGAGAGCAGCTTGAGTCTGAAGATAGAGAGTCTGCGTCAAAAAATGGAGCGCTTGCTGGGGAATTACGACAAGCTAGTACCAGCGCTGGAGGATATGCGCAAGCGCAAGAAAGACGGGACTCTCAGCAAAGAGATGCAGGAAACCCATAACCAAATGGAACAGGCCTATTCCGACCTTACCGCCTCCATTGAGAGCACATCTCAAGTGTTCACTACCCATCAATCGCAGATGCAGCATCGTCGGATGGGGATGTACGTGCGGGCGCAGGAAAAGGTTTATCCGGGCGTGCTTATATCTATAGCCGGTTCGTTTCAAAGGATCGAAACCCTTTTAGGACCTTCCTTGTATATGCTCGGAGGTAAAGATATCATCATCAAGATGGCGGAGCGCAAGGAGCGAAAGTGATGGCTGAGGGCGGTCTTATTGCCGACAAAACAATCAAGTTCAAGGTCCCCTCCCATGATAACACCGTGCAGGATGTTCCCATCCTGCCTTAAGATGGTTTCTACCGTAAGGTGATGACACCCTGCGGTGCGCGGAACCTCTTTCACATTAACGAGTTATTAACTTATCACTGGATTAAGGTTTGATGATTTAGCTTAGAGTTCAAGTCTCAGCTTGCAAACGCCAAAGCGTGAACTCTGAACTTTACGTTTAAAACACTATTAAGGGGTGCATTTTCCTTTGAACATTGAAAAAATGCGTCGAAGACGCACCATTCCAGCGAAAGCTGGAATCCAGAGAGATTTGGGGCTGGATTCCCGCTTGCGCGGGAAATGACAATTAATGTCCAATAGATTCTGCCAAACAGTTTATCCCTATACTTGGTGCTGTTCAGCAACAAAAAACTCAATGAGATTGCTTCATCGGCCTTCGGCTGATTCGCAAAGACGTACTCCCAGCGGTCCAGGTTTCCAAAAACTTTTTTTTAATACCCACACCAAACAGCGAAGAGCCCCAAAAAATCGGGAGTTTTTCAGCAGACTCTATTTATACCAATTCGCTTTTATAGATTCATTAATAATTAAGGCAACCCCCCTGCCC
>CAZCEM010000002.1:0-24253 GCA_964497555.1 uncultured bacterium | reverse complement strand
CCCCCTTCAATAGAAGAGGGGTAAGTCAAATGCTGGACTTGATCTACCCCCCTTCTATTGAAGGGGGGCAGGGGGGTTGCCATTAAAGTAATTGACTTATTGAATGAGAATTGGTATGATATATTCCTCTTCTCCAACCACCCTTCAGAGTAAAAAAGCTGATTGAGCCATGGCTGTCATTCATCGCTCAATCAGCTCTTTCAAACCCTCCAAAACCAGATGCTACCGGACGTTGTAAGTAATCTCAATCCAGCCCAAGGCTCGTTGGTAGTCTTTCAGTTCTGAGACCAATGGGCTGTCAGCTTCACTGTCCCGATTGTACCAAGTGCCTCCCAGGCTCAAGGACGTCTTGACGCTGAGGCTGTATTCAACGCTGACCTCAGCCGTGAGCATCACATCGTGGCGGCCGCGGTGAATGAGGTCCAATTCCATCGGCAAATCTGACGTGTAATAACGGTCGTCCAGATTGAGCTGGGTCTTTGCGCGTACGCGCCGGCCCTGCAGCTTGGTGGAGTACTGGCAAGAGAACTCATAGCCGTCCTCCTCGTAACTGCCGTCGCCGTTCTCATTGTCCTCGCTGTCCTGAAACTCAGCGGGGATCCGATCCGCCGAGTCGAAGCCGATGTTGTTGAACATCCCCAGTGAGTATGCTGCCGACAACCGCCAGGGACCTGTCCGAAAAACTCCCTCCCCCCCTATTCCAATCCGGTTCCCATCAAATTCAGTGAAGTACTTGTTGTAAGCGTAGCGCTTGTACTCTCCGAACGCGTCGAACTCCAAGGCTTTGTTGGGCGAATAATAGACCTTCCCTATTGTCTTGGACATGGCGAAGTCGCAATGATGATTCCCGCCTGTATGTCTATCGCGGTAATCACGCAGAAAATAATAAGGCTCGTAAAACTGGTGGACCAGCGCGTCCCACTTGGAAGCCACCTGCTGCCGATAGGTGAGACTCACCCACCCGAAGTTGTTGATGGGATTGAAGGAGTATTGCGCGAAATCGCCGGCGGCGGTGAACCGGCTGTCAAGTTTCCCTACTGCTTGGAATCGATAGCTCAAGGATGCTTTCAGGTCGGAACGGACATCGTCGAGGGTGCTCACCGGTGAGACATACTTCTCGGTGCCCTCCCGCGCTCGCTGGTAGTCGCGCTCGGAATAACGAAGGATGTTGTTGTCATAGCTGGCTTTATATGCGAGGGAGAGCGACCAATGGCTGCTTCCCCGCGTCGCGCCTGGAGCCAATCCGACGAGCATCAATGTCATCAATATGGCCTTCGCATGAGCCATCAGCTTCAACCGGTCTTATCAGCTTTGCGCAGGTTGAAGAATTCCTTGCTGCCAAACTGTTTTTTGTTAAGACCGATGCTCAGGTCTTTCTGGGGGATGTAGAACCTGAAGAGGACGGTTATGTTCGGATCGGGAGTCAATACTTCGAGTCGATGCTTCCCCTCTGGCACCTCGATGTAGAAGTTCTCTCCGCGTCCCGCCACTTTGGTTGAGGCTTCACGGTAAGAGGCTGTGCCCGAGACCTTGCCCGTCAACGCCTGCGTCTTCAGCACTTTGTTGCTCTCACGAACCTGAACGCGGAAAGGCTTATCGCCGCGCATGGTGTGGTCAAACTCCAAGCGGCAGACCGCGCGGATCCGCGTCGGCCCGATAACTTCCAGCTCGATCGGTTTGTCGCTGGAAGAACGGTAATAGATGTACTCCTGCTCCTTCACCACCAGCTTCACCTCTTTGGGAAATGTGCGGGGCAGGAAGGGGATATAGTTTATTTCTTTCTTTTTGTCGCTTTTAACATAGAACCGGCTGAATACCCGGTTCTTCGATTCTTTCGGCAGCATCAGAACAAATTCATGCGTGCCGGCGGGAACTTTCAGAAAGATGTTCCGCCCCTTGGACAACATCGCTCCCTTCAGCGATACCAGGGACGCACTCTTGTCCTGAACCGACCCGCGGCCGATGTAGTATTTCTTTTCAAGGTCCCGCGTAATGGAAACGCCGTACAGCACCTCCGAACGCTTCTCAGGCATTAAAGCGCGGGTATAAACCTTTAAGGTGGTCGGTCCTTCTACCTTAACCTTAATAGGTACACTCGCTTTAAGCTCCCAATAGGAAAAGGTTTTCTTTTTAACTTTAACGCTGGTTTTTTCGCCCGCGTCCGGTGTTATTATTGTCCAGTTAGCCGCCGTCAAGTCGCCCGCGAAGGCAAGAAGGACAATTGTCAGGATAAAAGTAAAACCACGATGTAACTTGTTAAACATTTTGACGTCCGTTTGTCAAACAATAGTATCCGGGTTGTCTTTTTCTTCGCGCCATTGGAAAGTCTTGCGATCGAAGAACTTGACAACGGCAAGGACGACGAACATCAGCAGCAAGGCAATCCACGCGGTAGCAAGGTTGTAGCGCTGCTCTGTGAAAACATGACCTTCGCCTATTTTTGGCAGCGGCAGTTGACCTTCCGGCAGACGATACAACCGGGCGACGACGCCGACATCGTAGATCTGAATCACCGGCACATTGGCATCTGAGAAAGCATGCATCAGACCGAGATTGGGATAGTTCAGCGCGGGAAGGTGCATCGACAAGCCGTTGGGTATCAAATCCGCATTAGCCCGATCCCCCATGGCGGCTAAGCCCCCGCCGATATTAACCACCGCTTTATATCGTTCCAAAGGCAGATATCGCTGAAATATCTGTTTCCTTCCGTTCATGTTGGCGGTGAGGCTTCCTTCGCGGATAAAGGTCACCTCATTCCGCTGAATGGCTTCGGTTATCAACTGCCGTCCGAGATCGGAAAGCCGCAAGCCACCCTCATCATCACTGCCGCCCGCTGAAGCCGCAACCGAGCGAAAATCGAACAGACCGGTGTCGTACAACACCCGCTCCATATCCAGCCAGGTAAAATCGGGAGAATTGGCGCCCCACCAGGAGGATCCAACAGAAGTGATGATTACCGGACACAATCCAAGGGCTTTGACGGCGGAATAAGCGGCTATGTTGGCGCCCGGCATCGACCCCGTAACCATTACCGCGATCGTATCTCCTTTGTTCAGCTTCGCCTCCTTCATCATCTGAACCATAGCCGCAGCGAAGTTGGGATTCAGAACCGTAACCTTATCTTCAATTCGACCTTCATCAGTGGTGATGGGGCTGTCTTTTTCGCCCAGCATAGTATATGTCAAAGGTTCTTTGAAGCCGTTGCCACTGCCGGATAGAAGGCCGGGCAGCCGGTAGTCTTGCAGCGTCTTCAAGGCCGTCGCCATAATCTTGGCGGCTTCCACCTTGGCTTCGAAGTTAGGCGCTTTCACAGTGATGGTGCTGGTATACGACCAGTAAAACAGCGCGATGAACGCGAGGGTCATCAGTCCCAGCCAGAGCTTGGATTGTAAAGTAGGTCTAAACATTGCGGATTATCTGACCCCCGGTTACGACAATGACCAACAGTCGTACCATGGCGCCGCCCATCAGCACGGTGGTTATGGTTTTATACACACCCTGCCGCTCCATCCAGTTGGCGATGAGACCGGGGATGATGTAGCCGATGGCTTCCAGACGAACGTCGAACGCCCCGAAAGCGAATACCTGCCGGGATACATAGCCGAGGATGAAACCCAGGAGAACCGCTAATACCATCCTTCTGCGCCCATATACAAACACGAAGCGGCTGATGAATCGAATGCAGATCCATACGACAAAAGCCACCATCAGCGTTCCCGTAAGCTTGAAAGGATCGTGAAAGTTCAACGCGATATAACCCGGAACAACGATGCCTCCCGCGGCTAATCCGAATACCTCGTGGAAAATCAAGCTGAACGCGACACCGAGGCCCACCGCGATTTCGATCAAGACTCCCTTCTCCTGTTTTTAAAGAAATAGCGCGCGATGTCGAGCCCCCCGGCACCCACGTTGCCGAGCCCGACGACCGTCCCCTTGTCCTTGACCAAGGAAAAAACTTCCTGATATACCTTTTCCGGGCTTGTCATGCCTATGCCGATAACCTTCGACTTAGCTATCTTCTGTTTGAGGGCATAACTGATGAATCGATTGAGGCTCTGACCGGTCAGCATCAAGTAATCGAATTGTATATGCCGGGCTATCATCTCCAGCAACTGCATGCTGCGATCCTGCCGGTCTGAGCGTGAATTAACCAGCAGGATTTCCGTGCCCAGCGGACTGAACTGCTCTTTGATATCGTTGACAATTACTAACGATGACTCCGGATCATTGGCAGCCATCGCGTTGACAAAGAACACCTCTTTTTCGCCCTCAAAGCAGGTCGCCACTCGCAGAGCACCGGCGTCAGGATGAACCCCATACATGCCCTTGAGAGCCGTAGGACGATCTACGCCCACATGCTCGCATACCGCTAAGGCCAAGCCAATATTGGCGGGGTGTTCAATGTATTTGAAGTGGGATAATTCTTCACGGGTTATGCTGCTGCCGCCGATGCGGTGAACACTGGTACCTTGCTGCTTGCCGACGCCTTCCAACACCCAGAGATTGCTTTTCTCAGACGTGAAGCAGATGCCATTCTTCGGAATGGTGTTGCTGAGCGACCGAGCGACTTGCTCGCGGAAATGACCCATCTCGTTGATGTGATCCAAGCGGGTATTGGTGATGACGCCTATGTTGGAGCGAATGATCTGATGCTCGCAAATCCATTGAAATTCCGGCAGCACCGCCATACATTCAATGACGAGGGCTTGCGGTTTGAACTTCTCAATATAATGGAGTATTTTCACCTGCTCAATGATGTTGGCAGGCTGATTGCGCTTGATAGCGATCTCCCGCCCTTCATGATCGCTGATCCGCGGCAGCGTGCCGGTGGTCTTGCCGACAGTGCGGATGCCCCCCGCCCGCAATCCTGCCGCTATAAGGCGTGTGACTGAGGATTTTCCCCTTGACCCATTGACATGGATTCGAATGGGGATGGCGCGGAGCCGGCGCTGATGACCGGTGTACTCGACGACTCCATAAACGCACAAGCCGATCAATATCAAAAAAAGTACGAACATTTGCCTTTTTAAACACCTTCCCCCTCCAGCACCTGAGGGAGACTTTTTAATCCCGGATCTGGTTCCAACTGTGCAAAACCTTACCAGCAAACCGATAAAGTATGCAAGATCGTTAATATATAATTTTCCAGAGCGGAATTCAAGGGATTAGGAGGGAAAAGAACGGTTCTTCCGGTTTTGCGCACCTATTCACCTGTTAAACCCACCCGGAAAAGCTGATAGGTTCCGTTCAAGTTCAACGAATACAACAGCCACAAACCGTCTGAGGCTATCTGAGGATAAACCGCTTCCCCCGGCGCTGAGGCGAGTCGGGTCAACCGACTGGTGTTCACATCCATAACATAGATGCCGTTCCGGCTGTCTTCCCGTCCGGTGAACACCATCCAGCCCCGCGTCGGGCAAAAGGACGCCGTCCCGCATCGGATCTGGGCCGGCGTCAACAGCTTTCTTTCATGGGTGTTGATATCCAATTCCACCAAGCGGTCTTCGCTGTTAAGAACGAGCAGCCGATGGTCATCCAAGCTCACCGGGCAGCAGTAATTCGCGTCTTGTCCGGCGATCTCCTTTAATCCACTGCCGTCTAAACGCACCGTATATAAGCCGTTGGGTTTTTTATACGGCGGCAGCGACGGCGAAGCGCTCCTTTCCGAAATAAATGCCGCACTTTCCGCGCCAAACGCCGCTGGGCTCCAGTCGTCGCCGGGTTCATCCGTCAAAGCTGTTGTTGTGCCCATCGACATATCGAAGACAAAGATGTCCCGATTGAACGCTTCTGAGCTCCCTCGATCCGACACGTATAATATCTTAGCGCCGTCGGTTGTCCATACCGGCGATTCGTCGTTGAAATCAGTTTGCAAAAGCGGTATCGTCAGATATTTCGGTCCCGACTCCGGGCTGTCTCCCTGCGCGCCAATGGTGTTTTCCACCGAGAGGTCAATCTGAAACAACTGCCAGCGGCCTTCAACGAGCGACTGGTAGGCGATCCGCTGCCCGTCGGGACTGTACATTCCAAAGGCGTTGTCATTTTCGCCAAAGGTCAGTTGTTCCGGCTCCCCCTCGACCTTGACAAAATCCGCTTCCGTCAGTTGCGGCTCAGGTTCAGTCTCAGCGGCAGTAATTTCCTCCTCGGAGGTTTCGGCCGGGCTTTTAGTCAGCATCTTTAATCCTCCGCAGCCGCTGAGGAGCACAGCGAGCACCAGCAGAAGCGCCACATTTCGGAGCACTCTATCAACCATGGTTCACCCCAAGTTATCCGTTTCGTCTTAAACTGACTCTTTAAAACCCGGGATCCAGACCGGCGGCTGCCATTAGATTCCTTGACAACAACGCTACAGTCATGGGTCCGACTCCCCCAGGCACCGGCGCAATTGCCGCCGCCTTGGGCTCTATCTCCGGGAAGCAGGTGTCGCCCGCCAGCCGGTAGCCGCGTTTCTGGTTCGCATCCGGCACCCGGTTTATTCCCACGTCAACCACCACCGCTCCTTCCTTAATCCAATCCCCCCGCACCAGTTCAGCAACGCCTACCGCCGGTATGACAATATCACCCTGCCGGCACAGAGCCGGCAGGTCGCGGGTCTGAGAGTGGCAGGCGGTTACGGTGGCGTTGCCGCCTTTGCGTTTCAGCGCCAGAAGAATTGCCAGCGGTCGTCCGACAATCACTGAACGCCCAATGACCACCGCATGTTTACCAGCGGGGTCAAAACCATATTCCATCAACAGCGTAATGACTGCCGCAGCCGTGCAGGGCATGAAACGCGGCTGGTTAATGTATAATAATCCCACATTTTCAGGATGAAAGCAATCTACGTCCTTCTCCGGCGAAACCAGCCGCTGAACTTCCACCTCGTCCAGATGCTTGGGCAAAGGGCTCTGAACCAGTAGTCCATGCACAGTGGAGTCACGATTGACGTCCTCGACCATTCCGCGCAGCTTGAACATGGAGATGCCCTCGGGCAGTTTCAAATGCCGGAAGCCGAAGCCGATCTCCTCGCAGGCGCGCTGTTTGGCGCGGATGTACACAGTTGAGGGCAGGTCCTCCCCAACCTGCACCACCGTCAGGAAAGGCAACCTCGCGCCGCGGGCAAGCTGCTCCTCCAGCCGGGCTTTCAATCCCGCCCGCAGACGCTCAGACAACGCCTTGCCGTCTAATATCAATGCCAGTATAAAGCCCTTTGAAGTGTTTGGATGGACTATATGAACAGGATGGGCGAAATGAACGTTGGCGATGAGCCAAGTCATCGATTTTTTGCCTAATCCATACAGATTCTATAGTCCGTTCAATTGCACTGAACGGAATCCCTTTACGAAGTTCCGGTATAATAAATATTTAACCAGCAGTCGAGGCGCCCACACCTCGGATAACGCCTCCCCCAGGACGCGAAGCGGCTGATAAACCGGCTCTGACAATAACAAGCGTATCAGCGCGCCAAGCGCATCCTGCCGCAACGCCAAGTCCAGCTTGAATTCGGACAACAACGCAGGATGCCGCGCTACCAGCTCCGGATAGGATTTGACGCCTATCTGCCTCGCCAGTCGCAAGGTTTCGCCCAAGCTGCGCAGATGCTGATGGATTGACACCAGCGCTGGATTCTGAATGATCCGGAAACCAGCCTTGACCAGCCTCAAGCCAAAGTCAATGTCTTCGCCGTAAGAACGCAGCGACTCGTCGAAGCCTCCGACCAACTCAAACATCCGACGCGTCAGAGAGGCGTTCCCGCTGAGAAAGAACCGCCCCGGCAGCGGTTCCCCCGGCTCGCAGCGCATCCCTCCCCGTCCTTCCAGATACTTCGCCAGCCCCCGACGCCCGAGGCGGTGGTCAAACACCACCCTGCCAATCACCGCGACGCTGTCTTCGCAGTGAGATTCTACATGCCCGCGCAGGAAGTCCGGCGGCAGCACCATATCCGCATCCAGCAGAATCAACAATTCGCCCCGCGCCGCCTCAACGCCTCTATTCCGCGCCAATGACCGCCCCGAATTCTCAGGCAGGAGCACGGACTTGAGATTCAGCCTGCCGCTGTAGTTGTTCAACCAATCCGCTGTGCCGTCGGTCGAGCCGTCATCGATCACCACGGTCTCAAAGTCGGGAAAATCCTGCCGCTCCAGACTCTCGACGACGCGCTGAAGCAGCCTCAATCCGTTGAAGGTCGGCATTATGACCGAGACAGCGGCTCCCACCTCAGTGAAACTCGGCGACGGTTTGGATTACTAACGCTTCAAACCGCTCAGCCGCCCGCGCCCAGGTGAAATCTCCGGTAGTCTCTAATCCCCGCTGCGCCAGACGACGCCGCAGGGCGTCGTCTTCAATGGCCCGCGCCACCGCCTTAGCCAGCGTATTCGGTTCCCGCGGCGGAACCATCAAGGCATTGACTTCGGGCTGAACGAACTCGCGGACGCCGCCGCAGTTGGTCGTCACCACCGCTAAACCGCAAGCCAGGGCTTCCAGCGGCGTCAAGCCGAAGCCCTCCCGCCATGAGGCATTGACGAAGACGTCTCCGCTCCGGTAGCATTCGCCTAATTCCATGTCATCCCGCGGCTTGACGACCTCTACAGGGAACCTGGCTGCTGACAAGTCCAGGTCGTCCTGCGTAATTACCTTCAAAATGAAGGGCTTAGTCAAAATTTCACGTAGGTCGGGCGTCCCGCCCGACAAGGGCGGACTGAAAGTCCGCCCTCCAAGGTTTAATGGTGTATGTTCGCGTAGGTCGGGCGTCCCGCCCGACAAGGGCGGACTGAAAGTCCGCCCTCCTGAAACAGGATTCAGCAGGTTCAACGCTTCGATAACATCCGCCAAGCCCTTCGCCCGCGGTTTCCGTCCTATAGTCACCAGCTGGATGGGGCCATCCATGGTTGTCTTCGTCGAAGACGAGGGATAAAAACAAGCGGGATTAAAGCCCCCGGACAATATCGCCGTAGGTTTACGCCCGGAATGCTTCAGCAACTGCACCCCGGTCCAATGCGAATTCACCCAGATATCAGCGATCTTGAAACTGCGTTGAGCGACTCGGTGGTAAAAATATAATAGAACTGGATTTTTAATATACGTCCCATCATCGAATATCTTAAAGTCATCGCCCTGCATATAATTGACGACCGGTATGTGTTTATCGCGCCCGATTTTTTCAGCCAGCAAGGCATACGGCGGCATGGAAGCCAGTATTATTTCGGGGCGGTCGATGAGCTTGGGCATGGACGCAATCGCTGCGGCTATTGCCGTCAGAGGATTCTTGACCGCCCATCCGCACTCCACCACCCGCACGCCCGGTTTAACAGGCATCCGGCAGCGGCCGGAGGGGATGTAAATTGAAAAATCATGCCCCCTCGCCGCCATCTCGGCGCCTAGTTCCATCGCCATTCGCGGACCGCCGCTGGGATGCAGGTTCGGTGTCAGCCAGGCAAGCTTCACAGCCAGCCCGCCTCGCGGTAGTAGCCGTACAGACAGTCCATGACGGCGTCAATTCCATGCCGCTCCACCACCCACCGCTGACCGTACTCGCTTAGTTCCCGCCGCCGCGCGGGATCTTCAATCAACTCAATCAACGTGGCTTCGAGGGTTTCCGCCGTCACCGACACGAACGGATGCTCCCCCAGAAACGACGCCACCTCCGAGTTTATCCGCGTCAAGGTGGGTATCCCCTGTGCCAGCGATTCCACGGAACTCGCGCCGTAACCCCACCCGCCGGCGTCGGTTATCTGGTCTATAAAGACGTCGCAACTCGCTTTAACCGTCAGCGCCTGGTCGTGGGGCAGGTTCTCAATCATCACCCAATCGACCGGGTAGCGCTGTGAAAGTCCCTTGACCACCTGCTCAATTCGGTCGCTGCCCTTAAGCCGCCGGTTACGCGCCGCATGGCCGATGCGAATCCGGCCGTCCGGCTCCCGGGGCGCAGGTTTTATCGCTTCTGTATCAAGTGGCAGATAAAGGTACTGCATCCCCGGCAGCTGCTGCAGCAGGTCTATCTCGGAGGTCAGATTCAGCCTTGAATGACGATGCACGGTTTCAATTACGCCCCGGTTGCGCAGGTCGCTGCCATGGTAGAAACATACGATTCCCTTCCCCCGCCCGGACAGCTTTTTCACCCAGTGCCCATCCCGGAAGGGGTCAATCCCTTGCTCGAAGTGATAGACGTCGAAGTCGTCCAATCCCCATTCTCGGATGCGGCGGTTCAGACGCGGGGAGTTGATCACATCACGTGCCCGGAACAACAACGATGCCAACGCCGACGCCGGTCTCCAGTAGGGAGGATTGCCCGGCAGGTCTGCGTTCAACTCCATTCCGTTGAGCTTCTTTAAACCTTGATTAACCTGCTGAACCGATTTCCGCGTCGGCATAAAATGCAGGTCAAAGCAGAGGTCTTCGTCAAAACCGAATTGGCTGCGGAAAAACGTAACGAATCGGCTCTCGTTGCCGCGTCTTTGATGCCCCAGTTTAAAAAGACGAAATCCTCCGGTAACGTTCTCCGGCGAGACATACAGTATTCTCAAGGCGTTAATCCTCGACCAGCGCGCGAAATAAAGAACTGACCGGTTCGTCGTCGATGGCCGCCACCAGCTTCTCCGGCTCTATCAGCCCGTGCTCGGTGAATATGCGGGTTATCAATTCAAGCGGGACAATCTCATAGTACGCATTGACGATGTCAAGTGCTTCGGCTTCCTCCGCAACGATTTCGTGCGGATTCTGGGGCAGAATGCCTGTGTAAGGCAGCAGCGACGGGGGCAGCAGTTTGTCCTCACACATCAGTGAAAGGAAGGGTATCCCCGCCAGACGGGTGAGCATCGCTAGCGCTTTGCTGCCAACCTTATTGACCAGCCCCTGCCGGCTGAGGCTGTCTCCTCCGACCCACACGGCGTCGGCACGGTCTATCTGTGACATCATCGCGGCGTCGGTGTAAAGCGTCACCGGCACGCCGCCGGCGCGTATCTTCTGCGCCATATAAACGCCTTCCCTCAGCGGCCGCCCTTCGCCGCAAATCACCCTTTCCGGCCATTTGAACCTTTGATAGCAGGCAATTATCACATTGGCGACGGTCGAGCTGTTGGAGAAGGTTATAATCGACGAGCCAATTCGAGGCAGATACTTTATCTTACCCTCAATCTCCCTCACCCGGCTGAATTCCGGCAGCAGCTCCTCCTCGAGTAGGACGCTGAAGCGCCCCCAATCCGCCCCCGTCCGTTCCCGGCACCGGCAGATGCGGTTCAGCAGGTTCAGCAGCGGAGCCATCGACAACTGACCCTTCGCCAGCCGCCGCACGGCACGTCCAAACAGTTGCTCAGCCGCCAGAGGATTCCTCTCCGCCAGGTGAGTAATCTCCCGGAACAGACCGATGCCGTCATGGACGATCTCCGCCGCGCCGCGACGGTGATCCAGCGCCAGACTGTCGATGAAGGTGTTTAAATGACTATCCAAAAGCCCGGCTAACTGAACAGCTTCGTAAAGTCAAACGTGTGATACTCAGACATGCAGTAAGGGCAGCCGTTGAAACGCGGCACGTTCTCCTGATCGACCATCCGTTTGACCGTTTGGATGCTGTACACCTTCTTCTTCTTGTCCTCCGGGATTTTATTGACCGCGCACTCGTAGCGCACGAAGCTCATGTCGTGGATGATGAGCTTCTCCATGTCCACTAAGTACATGAGATCCTCCTTCTCAGATTATATCTTAAATCGGTACGACTTGACGGTCAGATTGCCGAGGCGGTCGGCCGCCTTCACGTCCAGCGTATGTTCGCCGGGCGCTAGAGGCTTCCATACTTGATACGTCAGCCGGCTGACGGGCGGGTCATAAGCCGCCGGCTTGAGTTGACCGTCTATCTCCAGCGTCAATCGACGGCTGTCAAGGCCCGATGTGGAATCGCGCACCAGAAATTCAAATTTGGGTTTTGGGCTGGCGAACTTGACTCCCTCAATCGGACTGACTTCCCTGACGAGAGGAAAATCCACGTCCCGCACCATCCCAAACCGCTCCCAAGCACTGGTTTCACCGAAATAATAATCATCATCATGGTCAGCGCTGAGAAACCGCCAGCCGCGTGATTCGCTGAAATAGTACAATCCCCAGCCGGCTTCGACACGCTGAGCCTGAAATGCCACGCTGACAGCGACATTGTCCGCCAGCGGCTGGTCGAGAGGCTCGACGCGGAATACTGACTCAATCCAGCCGGGCACTTCCATCAATGAATCCGATAGGACCCTTATCCAGGTGGTGTCATACAGCGCTCCCGCAGGAATGTTCAACCGAACGCGGTCCTCCCAGGCCGAGACCAAATTCTGCCGGTCAGGATACGCTGGATAGAGTATAAAATCATCCACTGCTTTGACTTTGCCTTCCACGTCAAAGGCCTCAAGATGCAAGGGTCCGTCCATATTCAGGTCGGGTGCCCATACCGCTGCCACGCCGCCCTCGACCGGCTGCGAATAACAGACATAGTTCCATTCGCCGTTGAGCTTGAAACCCCTGAAGCCCGGCGGGCCGAAGATGCGAAAGAACTTATCCATCTCCTTGACTTGAAAACGCCACCGGCTGTTGTGATAGAAGCCCCTGTAATCGAGCGCCGGTGTGCCCTCAATCCCGCGGTCGGGGTATTCATACTGGTCGGAAACTAATATCACCTCAATCTTGGTTCTATTGTCGGAGGCGTCGGAAATCCAGATATCAACGTTGACCGGCTCGCGCCGCTTGCCGCCCGCATCAATTACGCCTTCGCCCTCGGTCATAGCCAAGGTGTTCCCCGCCGCCCGGTACAGCCGATAATACACTCCCCACCCCAGTTGCTGCAAGCGATAATCCCGCTCGACTTCGATTAAAGCGCTCTCGTCGTAGCTGAAGCGGTCAAAGCGGGTTCTCCACAGACGCTGCCCCTCAATGTCCATGGTAATCTCATACACGCCCAGGAAATTCTCCGACCCGTCGGCACAGTCCAGTGCTTTCAAACTGAGCGCCACCGGTCCGGTAACCCCGATGGGATCGCGGGGGCGATAGATCCCGTCTTCCTGTTGAACTATCAGCGGATAAATCCGCGGCTGCCAGTCCTTTTCCACGGTGGAGGCGCCCGTCAATGGCGTCACCGCCAGGGAATTCGGCGTGGGCTTGCGCGTGTCCACTTTAGAGAATCCACTCAACAGCGGATTCAGAGGCCTCTCGAATTGGTCCCGGAGTTCAAAGTGAAGGTGGGGATGCACGGTTCCGCTGCGCCCCTCATACGCCACCACTTCGCCTTTGGCGTAGTGAACCGCCGTCTCCTCCGGGAAGTATCTATCGAGTTCATATAGTCCGGTGGAGTGCTGAACAGTCAGGATCTGCTCCTGCACCGGCTCCGCGAATCGCTCCAGATGCCCATAGACGGCTGTTCGCCCGTCCGAAAGCGTCAGGTACAGCGCAAGGCCGTAGCCGGACGAGGAGACCTTGACGCGGGACACATAACCATCCTCCACGGCGAGGCAAGGCAAGCCCACCTGCCCCCAGACTTTCAGGTCGATGCCGCTGTGGAAATGACCCGGACGATATTCACCGAAGGAACTCGTCAACGCCGGCGTGGCTTTCAGAGGCCAGGCATAGACAGGACGTTGGTCCTGTCCGCTTGACAAACGACAGCTAAATAATAGAACTAAAATCCAAATGTATTTGAAACGAAACGCTGCGTGCATTCACGATCCAGTTTAAAAATCACCCGTCGTCATTCGACTGAAATCAATCAGCGTATTGTTAAGAGTTCACGCTTTAGTGTGTGAAAGCTGAAGCTTGAACTCTAAACGCAGCTTAACCTTCAGTGGAACTCACTTTAATATCTTCATCTCTGCCTTCAGGGTTGCCATCAGGGCGCTCTGCGGATAGTCTCTGCCGAACCTGTCAAACTCCCATTGAGCTTCCTTCTTCCACTTCAGCCGTATCAGGCACTGAACTACCTTGAAACGAGCCGCTTCTTCTTTGTTACTCCCCGGAAGGGTCAGCACGCGCTCAAACACCTGCATCGCCGGCAGGTAGGAACCCATCTGGTACAGACACTGCCCCTGCCAGTAGATGCAGTTCGCCCGCAAGCTCCCAGCGTCATCCCGCTGGCTGAGTTCGTGAAATCGTTCCGCGCAAGTCCGCAGCTTTTCCTTTGAGTTCTGGTCCGTTGCGGTCTGGAAATCCCGGTAGGTCTGGTCGTAGTCCTCCTGGAAGGTCACAGCAATCAGCGGCACCGCCGCGCAGAGAATAATCAGCCCGGCGCTGAACAAACTGAAAAACCTAAGATAACGCGCTTGGAGTTCCATTTTGCTTTCGCTCCTTCGGTAAGAATCTCAACATAAAGTGCCCAAAGAACACAAAGGAGAAATTTGTTCTTAGTTCGCTGGCTTATCGTCACTATCAACCAGCAACCAGCGAAAGGCAACCAGCAACGGAAGAGACTGCATGAAGGTCAATAAGTCCGTCGGTGTAGCGAAGCCGAGAGAAGCACGCCTCCCGCCGCCAGACAGGTTATCAGAAACGTGCCGCCGTAGCTTAGAAACGGCAGCGGCAGCCCGGTAACGGGCAGATTGCCCATCGCCATGCCGATGTTGATGACGCTGTGGTAGAACAGCATGGCAGTCATCCCCGCTGCTGCCAGACCCATGAACTGGTTTCGGATTTGGTTGGCGCTCTGATAACCTCGCCAAATAAGTATAGAATATAATAATAATATAAACGATGTTCCAAGAAATCCAAATTCCTCGCCTGCCAGCGAGAAGATAAAATCAGTGTGCTGCTGCGGCAAGAATCGAAGTTGAGTTTGCGTACCTTTGCAAAACCCCCGTCCAGCGAAGCCGCCGGATCCTATCGCCACCTGGGATTGTATCACTTGATAGCCAGACCCCAAAGGGTCAGCCGCGGGATCAATGAAGGAGGTCAAACGCCGCTGCTGGTAAGGCTCAAGATGATCCCAGGCCTTGGGTCCCACCACTGATGCACCCAGACATATCAGAATCATAACTGCCAAACCCAACCAGTTGACTCCGGCGCGTTTGAGCCAATACAAACCCGTCAGCAGCATCGGCACCACCAGATAAGGCAGCGCGACGGTTATCAAAGCCAAGAACGGCAGCAGCAGCATCAGGAAGTACCGCGCTGGAATGCCGTGCCACGCCAGCATTGCCAGACAAATCACCGGAAACACCGTCGAGGTGCCCAAGTCCGGCTGCATCAATATCATGACAAAGGCGGGCATCGCCAGCAGCCCGACCGCGCCCACCAGCTTCCAGGAGGGCTTTTTCCGCCAGTCCGCCAGCAATCGGCTGAGCGCGATGATTAAGGCGAGCTTAGCCGGCTCAGAAGGCTGCACGACCAGAAAGCCTAGATCCAGCCACCGCCTCGCGCCGAATCCAACGCTCCCCAAAATCAGCACCGCTCCTAAAAAGAACAGCGCCATAACATAAACCACGTAAGCCAAGGCATAGAAAAACTTTGGCGGTGTGACCGTTAAAACTGAAGCCGCAATTACGCCTATGCCAAAGAACAACGACTGCTTGTAAAAAATGCTCAAATTTCCCTTTGCCACGCCCGCAGAATAAACTAAAGCCAGTCCGACCAATCCCAAAGCGACCAGCATCGCAATAATGGTCGTATCGGGAAAAGCCCGTTTTATTGAAACCGGCTCATTCATCGGTCGATCCCAAGCTGTCGGGAAGTTGTTGGTCGAGGCTGTCGGAAACTGTCGTGACAGGCTTCTCGACCAGCGCGGCAAATGACGGCAAGGGCGGTCCAGGGTATAAGTCGTGAATGTATTGCTCCATCAGGGAGCACGCAATAGGCGCCGCGGTGGAGCTGCCGTGCTCACCATGTTCCACCACCACCGCCACGGCGATTTTAGGGTTGTCCGCGGGTCCATAACCCACGAACAGCGCGTGATCCTTGCCGTGAGGATTTTGGGAGGTGCCGGTCTTTCCCGCCAGAACCATGTCCCGCCGATGCTGACGGAAGGCGGTGCCTCCGGGTTCGTTGACCACGGCGGTCATCCCTTCGCGGATTTTAGCTAAGGTGGCTGCGGAGATATTAACTTTTTTTATGTCAGGCTCGATGTAAATTCGTTCCCCGGTCTTCGGATTTTCCAGAAAATCGCCGAGGCGAGGTTTTATCAGATTCCCCGTCGCGATGGCAGCGGTATAGACCATAAGCTGCGCGGGCGTCACCAGCACTTCGCCCTGACCGATGGCATGATTGACCACCTGCCCCTTTGCCCATTTATTCTTGCCGTATCGTTTGTCCATATACGCGGCGTCCGGCGCCACGCCCTTCGATTCAACGTCGAAATCGATACCGGTCTTAGCGCCAAAACCTAAGCGCCGGGCGTAGCCGCCCATCCGGTCAACCCCCAAAGACAATCCTTGGTGGTAGAAAAACACATCGCAGGACATCTGAATCCCCTTGCGCCAATCCACCACCCCATGACCACGCTTATTCCAACACAGGAAAAAACGATTCCCTACCTGCAATCCTCCACGGCAAGTAACACGGCTGTTGTCGGTTAAAAGACCCTCCTCCAACACTCCCGTCAGCACCACCATCTTGTAGGTGGAACCCGGCGGATACTGCCCCTGAACCGTCCGGTTCAGCAGAGGGTGGTCAGGGTCAGTGGCGAGCTGGTTCCAGACCTTCGGCGAAACCACTCCCGAAAAGATGGTCGGATCGTAATCCGGCAGGCTGAGCATAGTTAGAATCCCGCCGTCTTCAACCTGCATGGCGATAACCGCTCCCGGTCGCCCCGCCATCAACTCATAGGCGCGGCGCTGTAAGTTGCCGTCTATGTTAAGATACAGGTTCCAGCCGTTCTTCTTCTGTACCTCCGGCATGTCCGGCGCCAATCCCCTGGATTTACCGGATACATCCACCTGCACGTAGCGAATTCCCGGTTCGCCGCTGAGATACTTTTCATATACTCGCTCCAAGCCGTGCTTGCCTGTTAGCCCGGTGCGCTCCGCGCCCCCTTCAATGTCTTCCGTCGAACGCTCTCCGACGTAGCCCAGCAGATGAACAGCTTCCGGCAACGGGTAAGCCCGTTTGAACTCCATTTTGAATTCGATTCCATTCAGGTCGATCTGATGCGCCTCCAGCACCGCCAGCAGCGTGAAAGGAATGTCGCACTGCACCGCAATCGGTGAAAACGTGAACCAGCCCCTTCGACCGATGCGCTCGCGAAGCTCCTTTTCGTCGAGTTCCATGTAACCGGCCAGAGCCTTGACCGCGGCGGGATTGTTTTTCAAAGTCCAGGGCCGGGCGTATAAGGTCACCGAAGGCCGGTTCTCAACCAATTGCTGCCCCTGACGGTCAAAAATACCCCCTCGGCTAGGCTCCAACACCTCCACCCGGATGCGGTTAGCCTCAGCTTTCTTAAGGAATGCGGGGCGGCTGACCATCTGAAGAAAAAACAACCGCAGCACAATAACCACATACACCGCCACTGCCAAGCCGCCCATTATCCGGTGACGCCGGTCTCTCCAGAAGATATTTATATTTCGATGTACCGGCGTTTCAGAAACCCTTCAGCTTGCCGTGGCCGGGGATCCTTGCACCGGCTAGCCGGGGAAGCCCCGGCACTAAAATCCAGACATAACCCAGAAAAGCGGTGTAAACTGCCGACGGCAAAGCGACAGCGAACACATACCGGGCGAAGTCGGCCTCGGCGCCCATTAAAAGAAAGAGCCCCGCCCAGAGAAACTGCAGCCAAGCGGCGGCAAAAACCAGCGCTGGAAACATCCACGTCATAATGGACCAAGACTGACGCTCAAACTGCCAGCCCACCCAAAAGCCAAGGCTGCTCTTGGCGAAAGCATATACTCCCAGAAAGTGCAGCGAAACGGCGTCCTGAAACAGACCGCCGCAAAAACCCACCCACATCGCCTCCCGCCGCCCCTTGTAAATCGCTAATGTCATTACGAAAATTAAAAAGAGGTCTGGCCGGCGTCCGTTGATGTCAAGATAGGGACCGACCACTATCTCTAAAATCAGAAAAGCCAATCCTGTCAGGACAAGCTTTAATACGTCAGGGAGCATCAGCGCCTCGCATTATTAAGGGGTGCAATTCCTTTAAACATTGAAAAAATGCGTCAAAGGCGCCTCATTCCAGCGAAAGCTGGAATCCAGAGGGATTTGGGGCTGGATTCCCGCTTGCGCGGGAATGACAACTAATGTCCAATAGATTCGGCCCCCATTAATACGATGAACACCTCTTCGAGTTTGTTGAACTGCGCGAAGGGAGCAGCCTTAATATCCCACAACCAGCCGTTTTCGTTGGGGCTTTTTCCAGCGACCGTCCCCACCGGCAGTCCTTCCGGGAAGACGCGATCCAAGCCCGATGTGACTATGGTATCCCCGATGTTCACCGTAGCTGACACCGGCACCATGTCCATCGTCAGACTTCCGCTGCCGCCCGCATGGATGATGCCGTCTTCGCGGCTGGTCTGCAAACGGGCGGCAACGCCGATGTTTAGGTCTGTAATAAGCTGCACGATTGAACTTCGGGTGCTCACGCGATAAATCCGTCCGACAATGCCTTCGACGGTGATGACCGCCATATCGACCTGCACGCTGTCTTCAGACCCCTTGTCAATCAAGAGCCCCCGCAGGTCCAGGTCTTCGGTGAAGCCGACCACTTCCGCAGGGATGAGCTGATAGGATTGTTGACTCTGGAATTCCATCATTCGGCGCAGCCGTTCGTTCTCATTCCAGCTCTCATTATGTGCGGCCAACTCCAGAGTCATGCCTGCCAGCAACTCCCTCAGTTCGCGGTTCTCCCGCCATAGGGTTACGGCCTCTCCGACGGCGGAGAAGGGTGAAGCAACGTAGATGAGAAACTCCGACAGATGAGCGCGAAGGACTTCGCCTGGTGGATTCCGGTTAGTAATCAGTAACAGCGCTGACAGGACCGTCGTCGCGGCCCACGGCGCAAACGGTCTCAGGAGGTTTAACATGGTGGGGCGGGGTTTAGTTGCTGTTCAGCAGAAGGTCTTGGTAAATCTCGACATCCTCAAGCACACGACCGGTGCCGCGAACAACACAGGTCGCGGGGTCGTCAGCGAGGTTGACCGGCAGGTTGGTCTCGTCGCGCAGGCGTTGATCCAGTCGCTTGAGCAACCCGCCGCCGCCGGTGAGGATGATGCCACGGTCGCGGATATCGGCTGAGAGTTCCGGCGGGGATTTCTCCAGCGCTTCCCGCACCGCGGCGACGATGGACGACACCGGGTCCGTCAGGGCTTCGCGAATCTCCTCCGAGCCGATTTCAACAGCTTTGGGCATGCCGGTCACGAGGTCGCGACCTTTGGCGAACAGCTTGTATTCTTCCGGCAGCGTCATGGCAGATCCGATGTTGCATTTAATCCACTCGGCCATGCGTTCGCCGATGAGCAGGTTGTAGTTGCGGCGGATATACTGAGCAATGGCTTCATCCATCTCATCGCCCGCCACGCGGATTGAGTGGTTGGTGACGATGCCGCCCAGCGAGATAATGGCGATTTCCGTCGTTCCGCCGCCAATATCGACTATCATCGAGCCGACCGGCTCTTTGACGGGCAGCATCACACCCAGCGCTGCCGCCATCGGTTCAGCGATAAGATGCACCTCCCGCGCCCCGGCGTATTCGGCCGAATCGCGGATGACGCGCTTCTCGGATTTGGTGACGCCGCTGGGAACACAGACGATAATCCGCGGACGCATGAGCCGGTTGCGCTGCACCCGCTTGATGAAGGTGCGTATCATCAGCTCCGCGACTTCGTCGTCGTCGATGACGCCGTCCCGCATCGGACGGATGACTTCGATCTCCCCATGCGTCTTGCCCATCATAGCGCGGGCTTCCCGGCCTATGGCGAGCACCTTTTTCTCCCGACGCGAAACCGCCACCACCGAAGGCTCACGGATTACGATGCCGTGTCCTTTGACATAGACCAGTGTGTTGGCGGTGCCCAGGTCGATGGCGATGTCGTTGGAAAAAATGGACATCGGATTTGTCTGCATGGAGAGGGTCTCCCAAGGGTGAAAATAGGTTGATAAACTTGTGCTATCTGCATTAGGAAGCAGGAGAACTGACGTCCCGGCTCGTCCCAAGTTGGACAGGCGCGGAGTCGCGTCCTCCTGGCCCTTACTTCCAACGCAGCTTGGAAAACGCCGCCTGGATCCGTGCGTCATAGGTCGAAGTATGCTTGAACGCCCACGACGCAAAGTCATAGCGGGTTTTCAGGGACAGCGAGCCTTGCCCTTGCTCTAGTGCCGCTTCCAGCGCCGGGAAGGCTTCCGCATCTGCCGCCACCGCCACCCGCGCGAAGTTCTTGGCCGCTGCGCGGATCAACGCCACTCCGCCTATGTCAATTAGTTCGACCGGCAGTTCCGGTAAATCGACCGACTCCGGGAAGGGATAAAGATCCACCGCCACCAGATCCACCGGCTGCAAATCCAGACGCTCCAGTTCTGCGGCGTCTTCAGGTGAATTCGGGCGCGCCAGAATTGCAGCGTGTATCTTGGGGTGCAGGGTTTTCACCCGCCCGCCCAGCAGGTTGTCGAAGCCAGTCAGTTCTTCCAGTGGCGTTGCCGGAATCCCGGCTTTCTTGAGAGCCTCAGCGGTGCTGCCGCTGGACAGAATCACCACCCCCAGCCGGTTCAGAGTTTGTGCCAGCGCCACCGCTGGCTCCTTGCGCCAGCAGCTTAACAGCGCCCGCTTGACGGGGATGTATTTTTCAGAGTTCAACATTAAGTTTTTCATCTTTAAAATATACTCCTGAATCGCGCGGGGATAGGTCGCGTGTTCGACCTTCAACACCCGCGCCGCGAGGATTTCGGCGGTGTCTCCCGGCAGCACCGGCACGTACTCCTGCGTCACTATCGGACCTTGATCGTACTCCCGCTGCACCAGATGTATCGTAACGCCGGTTTCGGTCTCACCCGCGTCCAGCACTGCCTGATGCACCTTAAGCCCGTACATCCCTTTGCCGCCGTGCCGGGGCAGCAACGCCGGGTGGATATTCAGGATCCGTCCTTCATAGGCGTCAATTACGCGGGGGGGAATCTTCCGCAGGTATCCGGCGAGGATGAGAATATCAACTTCATAGCGGGCGAAAGTATCCAACATGAACTGCGCGAACTTTCCGCCGTCGTCGAACGCCTGCCGGTCGAATACCGCCGTGGGGATGTTCTTCGACGCCGCGGTCGCCAAGCCTTTGGCTTCAGGATTGTTGCTGGCCACCAGCGCCACTTCAGCGCTCAGCCGCCCCTCGTCGATGGCGCGTAGGATGGACTCGAAATTCGAGCCTCGACCGGACAGCAGAACCGCCAGTCTCATGCGTCATCCCCCGCAACACCCGTTTCAAGCGCTATCGCGCCGTCATCCATAATCCGCACGCCCGCTCCCACCGGCAGTGTGAAGCGGTCCTCGCCGTGGCCGTAAGGCATCCCTCCCCAAACCGGCAGGTCGCGCTCCCGCGTCAGATCCAGCAGTATCTCCGCCGCCGTCGAAGCGATGTCTTCGCCATTATAGAGGAAGTTCCCTAAGATCACACCCCCGACGCAGTTGAAGATTCCGGCCTCCTGAAGCTGCCACAGCATCCGGTCTAACCGATAGGGCGGTTCGTTCACATCCTCCATACACAGGACAGCCCCCTCAAGTTCCGGCAGCCAGGGTGTGCCGACCAGACTGTTCAGCATCGATAGACAGAGTGGCACCAGCGGACCTTCGACAGGCAGTGGATTGCAGGGCTTCAATTTAAAGGTTCTGTCAATTCCCCAGCACAGACGCCGGTTCCAACCCTGCACCATGCCGTTGAAGTGGTCGATAGTGCGGGGCGTCAGTGTGCCGCCGAAGCCCCTGGCTGTCTGCGGACCGGAAAAGGTTATCCAGCCGGCTCTCGCCCACAGGTTCAGCAGCAGCGCGCCGACGTCGCTGAAACCTACGAAAACCTTGGGCGGTTTCGCTCGCATCAGATCCCAGGGAATCAAGCGCAGAAGCCTCCCGGAGCCATAGCCGCCCCGGCTGCAGATTATCCCCTCGACATTGGGATCGAGCAGCGCCTGGACGAGGTCACGGCTGCGGTTTTCGTCGTCGCCGGCAAGATAATCCTTGCGGTCCAACGCATGGGGCGCCAATTCAACGCGGTAGCCCCATTCCTCTAAACGGTTCGCGCCTCGTTTCAATGCCTCCGCATCCGCCGGCCCCGCCGGGGAAATGATGCGCAGCTTGGATCCGGGTTTCAGCGATGGAGGATAATGACAGTCTATGTTCATTTAACCATGATTAAAGGTGAAAAGGCGCTTTATTCCCCCAACTCCCTCTTTGCGAGCCAAGCGAAGCAATCTCAATCTTTGCGATCCAACTTAATGAGACTGCTTCATCAGCCTGCGGCTGATTCGCAAAGACGCGCTTCGCGCCTTCAATCCTCGTCATTGCGAGCGAAGCGAAGCAATCTCAACCTCTGCGAGCCAAGCGAAGCAATCTCAATCTTTGCGATCCAACTTAATGAGATTGCACCATCAGCCTGCGGCTGATTCGCAAAGACGCGCTTCGCGTGTTCGATACTATCTTTGCAATCCTCGTAAAAACGGGATTAAGCAATATCTATTCAACCTCAAGTATTACATTAAGCAAATGCCTAAACAACATTCTATTGCAGGCAGATACCGTTTGTTACTTAATACTTATTATTCTACTCTTTCCTCTTGGCTCTTTGCTCTTCCCTTACCACAACGGCGTCACCAAACGATAATCACCGAAACCGTGCTCGTCCCGAAACACGAACCTTCTCCCCAGATGGTGGTAGTACCAAATTTCATAAGGCGCGTCCTGTTCGGGCTGGATCTGGCGCTCGACTTCCGAGGGTCGGCCGTAGATTATGTACACTCGCCCCCTATCGGTCTGCCAGCCGACGCCTCCGTCGGAAAATTCTGCGTTGGCGTAGTTGACCCGGTCATAGAATTCGATCATCTTCCCGTTGGTCTCCTCATTCGGAGAGGGGAAGTTCCTATCCCAGAACTCGGTCAATGCTTCTTCCTTCTGACTCTGGGGCAAAGCACGCAATCGGGCAATATCAGCTTTATCAGCGATAATGGCAAGCTGGTCGATGGCTTGCTCCACGTCTTGAATCGACTGCGGCAAGCCGAAGAAATTTAAACCGAATTCGCTTTTCTTTTCAATCCTCATTGAATCCGACTGCGCTGTCAGGACAATATCATATTTGCCAAAGCTCAGTCCGGTGGGATCGACCTCAAACCAGTAGGTCCCCAGCCGGTCGCCGCCGAACACCGATAAGGAATCCGAGCGGACAACAACTCCCTTCCAGGAACGAACCTCCATCCGAACCATTGCCACCGCCATCGGATCCGGACGCCACAGGTCAAACACCGTCACCACCGGCAGGGTTGAATCAACCGCCTCGCCACTGGCGGTGGGCAGCTCCGGCAAGCCGGTATTTCGGTCCACACCTGCGGAGGAAGATGAGATGATATCCGACAACAGAAGGGAGTTCCGGTCGAATTGCCTGAAGTTGATGTCACGTTCTAAGGACGTCCTGCGATTCGATTCTTTATCTGTCAAAACCACCGTCAGCTTGTAATCGCCCGGATCCGCGTACAGCGGGAAAATCCCGGTCAGCCGCTCCTTGCGCGAGTTGGTAGCTTCGTAGTTGCGAACTCTTTTTTTCAGATACCTGATTTCGCGCGACACCAACTCGGTTTTCTTCTTCTTAATCTTCCTCGCCAGCGAGATATTCAATTCCACTTCCGCCACGTAATGGCTGTCCTGGCGCGCGAACTGAAGCACGTCGTGAATTACCTCGACAGCCGCGTCCACCCGGATCTTCCCGTCGTGGTCGCCCAGACGCTGGTAGGTCTTCAGGACAAAGAAGGGTTTGCCCAGCCGGGCGTCGGTGTCCCAGGCTGGGTAATCCTCCTCGGAGCGCGTGTCCTGCGTCAGTCCCACCAGGCTCGAAACCATCAGCAGCAATGCGGCTGCCGCAAATTTAAACGTCCAGCAGCGCATCGGCGTAAGTCTTCGCGTTAAAGGGATACAAATCCTCCAGGCTCTCGCCTAAACCGACATATTCGATGGGAAGCGAAATTTGGCGCAGAATCGGAATTATCACACCGCCGCGGGCGGATCCGTCCAGCTTGGTCACCACAATGCCAGTAACGCCGGCGGCGGCGGTGAAGCCGCTGGCTTGCGACAGCCCGTTCTGACCGGTGGTGGCGTCCAATATCAGCAACACTTCATGAGGCGCGGAGGGGTCGTTTTTCCGCAGCACTCTTG
>CAZCEM010000001.1:0-24694 GCA_964497555.1 uncultured bacterium | reverse complement strand
CCTTCGCGGGAATTGTCATGGTAGCTTCCCCACCACGGAAGATGAAAATACCCCCTTTGTATTTCCCCCCTGCAAGCAGGGGGGAAAGGTCGGGCGAGACGCCCGACCTGCGCGTTCTTGATGAACACGCTGAAACCTGAACTCAAAACACATCTATTTTAATGTAACGCTGCTGTCGAAGTCTTCGTTTCTGTCTTCTTTAGAGCTGAGGCACCATTAAGAACATCATGGGCAGGTGCCTATACGCGAGTGATGAGCTTGGATTTGGTGGATTTAAGTTGCGCTTCGAGCTTGTCAACCGCCTTGGGTATCGTTTTAAAAAAGTCCGGCCCATCGGCTTTGGCACGTAGATTTCTTCCAAAGGCGCTGACTCTCAATTCGACCATTTTAAGATTGCCGTTTTCTTCGAGGATTATCTCACCGGAGGCTTTTTCCTCAGCAAACCTCTTAACGCGTGCGAGTTCTTTGACCGCGAAACTGCGCAGTTTGTCGGTTGCTTCAAAATGCCGGGCGGAGAATGAGACGTTCATGGCTTACTCCAGTTCTTTTTCTGCGTGGGGGTGAGCCTGCTTGACGATGTCCCGCAGGCGTTCTATCCCCACGTGGACGTATTGTTGGGTGGTGTTTAAACTGCTGTGTCCCAGCAGCTCCTTGATTACGCGGATGTCCGCTCCCCCTGCCAGCATTTCGGTGGCGTAGCTGTGTCGCAGGGCGTGCGGATGGTCGGGGGAGGAGGCGTCGGTTCGGTTCAAACATAATTTCACACGCCGGGCAATGTCCCGCGTGGTCAGCGGTCGTCCGCTCCTACTGAGAAAAATATAGCCGTTATCTTTTTTTTCTTTAAGGAAATAAGACCTATATTTAATGTATTTCTTTAAGGCTTCCGCGGCGTGTTTGGTGAGGGGAATTTCGCGGGTTTTGTCACCTTTACCCCGAACCCGGATGAAGGTTTCCCGCACTGTTCCCAGAGTCAATCCCGCCAGTTCCGACAGGCGGATGCCCGTGCCGAAGAACAGCTCCAGCATTGCGCAATCGCGTAACTCAAAAGGGCTGTCGGGATTGGAATCATCCAGAGCCTTGCTGATAGTGCTCAGTGGCACCAGGTCGGGGAGTTTCCGCTTTTCGCGGGGAGGCGTGATGAGGTCGGCTGGATTGGTTGGTACAATGCCGATTCGCTGCAGAAAACGGTACAGGCTTTTAATCGCCGCTAATTTGCGGGCCACGGTGCGGGGTGAATTGCCCTGTCGATGCAGAGAGTAAATAAAATCCCGCATGTCGCGATAATCTGCTGTCTCCAGGCTCTTGCCCCGAGACGTTAGATGGTCGCTGAAAGCGGACAGATTCTGTCGGTAGGCTCGAAGGGTATGCGGACTGCACCTGCGAGCCTTTTCCAACTCCTCGTAAAACCTGTCCAGGAAGGGACTATTGTTCTTTATCTTTTTCCCGCCAGTCACACTGACTGCAATATCTGTAACTGCCTTTTGCTTTTGTAACCTTCTCGAATACTGTCGGTGCTCCGCAGTTCGGGCAAGGACCGCCTTCCGGCGCATCCCAGGATAAGAACTTGCATTGAGGATATTGGCTGCAACCGAAGAACACTCCCCCCTTCTTGCTTTTTCGCTCCGACAACTCACCTTCGCAGCCTTTGACGGGGCACCGTTTGCCTGATGTGAACGGCTTTATTCCTTTGCACTTGGGATAATCGCTGCAGCCATAGAACCTTCCGAAACGTCCCTCCCGCAGCAACATGTCTTTTCCGCACTGGGGACATTTCATATCAACCTTCACTGGTTCCGCAGCGCTGCCGCCGTTGATGTTTTCCGAATACTTGCAGGTCGGATAGCCTGAACAGGAGATGAAGCGTCCGTTGCGTCCCCAGCGATAGAGCAGCGCTTTCCCGCATTCGGGACAATCCCGTCCGACCGGCTGGATTGCCAGTCCCTTCTTAAGCTGGGCGGAATGGTTCATCGCGGTTTTCAAGGATACACTAAAAGGACCATAGAAATCTCGCACCACCTTCACCCACGCCGCGCCGGTCTCGATGCGGTCCAGTTCCTCCTCCATCTTGGCGGTAAAGGCGACATTGAACAAGTCCGGGAAGCGATCTACCAGTATTAAATTGACGGTCTTGCCCAGCTCGGTCGGGTACAGGGATTTTTCCTCCCGCTCGACGTATTTTCGGTCAAACAGCGTAGTGATTATAGTAGCATAGGTGCTGGGACGGCCGATGCCCAGTTCGTCCAATTCCTTGACAAGACTGGCTTCCGTGAAGCGCGGTGGCGGCTGCGTGAAATGCTGCTTGGAACGGAGTTCCAGCAACTCTAAATCCATCCCCAACTTCAATCCCTTCGGTATCTTCTGCTCCTGCTCTTCCTTGTCGCTGTTCTCCGACTCGCTTTTAACGTCGCCAAACACCCGCAGGAAACCGGGGAAAGTGATCACCTGCCCGGCCGCGCGAAATTCAATTCCCGCTCGATCCCCAATTGTTACAGTAGTTACATCCAGTTCCGCAGGCTTCATCTGGGTTGCCACAAAGCGCCGCCATACCATCTCATATAGCTTATAATCGCCAGGATCCAGGAAGGGGCGCACGATATCCGGCGTTAAGGTTACGTCGGTGGGGCGGATGGCTTCATGGGCGTCCTGCACCGAGGCTTTTTTATTCTTATAAATCCGCACCGAAGGTTCAAGATATTCCACCCCAAATTGCTCGGTTATCAATCCACGCACCGCACTGTGGGCTTCGTCAGCGATGCGGGTTGAGTCGGTGCGCATATAGGTAATCAGTCCCACTAATCCCTTTGCGCCGAGTTCGACGCCCTCATAGAGCTTCTGAGCGATCGCTGTCGAGCGCTTCACGGTGAAGCCCAAACGTCGGGAAGCGTCCTGCTGGAGGGTGCTGGTGATGTAAGGGGCTTGCGGATTGCGCTTCTTGTGGGATTTGGCTATATCAAGGACGCTGTAGGAAGCCACGCGCAGCCGGTCTTCAATGCTCCGCGCGTTCTCCTCATCGGGGATTTTAACTGCTTCGCCGTCCAGCTTGTGCAGACGCGCGGACAACGGCTCTAGTTTGGCGGCTTGGAAAACGCCGTCAATCGTCCAATACTCCTCCGACACGAAGGCGTCGATTTCCGCCTGGCGCTCGCAAATAAGCCGCAGCGCCACCGACTGCACCCGTCCGGCTGATAATCCCCCCGCCACCGTCTTCCACAACAAGGGGCTGACCTGATAACCCACCAGCCGGTCGAGGATGCGGCGGGCTTGCTGGGCGTCCACCTTCTTCTGATCAATCGCGCCGGGGGAGGCTAATGCCTCCTGAACCGCCTTCTTAGTTATCTCGTTGAAGGATACCCGGAAGACATACCGCCGGACCCCGGGCGTGAAGAGGCTGTTGATATGCCAGGCGATGGCTTCACCTTCGCGGTCGGGGTCGGTCGCTATGAATACCACTGCCGCGGTCGAAGCTGCTTTTTTAAGTTCCGCGACTATCTTCGCCTTGCCCGGTAGAAGAACGTAATCCGGCCTGAAATTGTCATCAATATCGACGCCCAGTTCCTTGGCCGGCAGGTCAATAACGTGTCCGGTGCTGGCTTTGATCTTGAACTGCAATCCCTTAGGAGATACGACGATTCCCGCTGGAAATGGACCTTTGAATGAGGAGAGGTATTTGCCTAAAGTCTTGGCTTTGGTGGGACTTTCGACGATAAGGAGGGCTTCCGGCCTTCCATCGTCGTCGATTGTCTGTTTGGATACTGCCAACAGTGTCTCCGCGCTTGGATTATTGAACAAAGTCGGTGGGCATTTTCAGGTAAATAGCCCGACCAAACAGGGGAAAACCAGCGTCCTGCTCCATAATCGTGTTGGCGACAAAGGCCTTGATGTCGTCCGCGGATACTCTGCGTCCGCCCAGCAGAACGGCCTTTTCAATGATTTTATCCATCTCTGATAAGGATAATATTCCTAATTGGCGAAGCTCAACCAGATAGCCGTAAGCCTCCGGAGTTAGGACTGCCCTTTCCACTTCGTGGAGTATCCGGAAAGAATCTGTGTCAAAGCCTTCCGAGAGAGAGGAGTTTCGCCTGATCTCCAGTTTGCTGTAAAACCAAAACAGAGCGGTCTCTATTTCTTGCTGCGTGTATCCCAGTCCCAGAAGGTCTTCTGTTAAGGGTTCGAAATCGTCATGATTCAGTCCCCCTTCGGGGTATTGGCGCAGCAAGATGACCAGTATTTCGACAACATGTCGTTCCATCAAAGCCTCTACAGTGAAACCGGGCTTATTGACCGCAGCATTTTTTGTATTTTTTCCCGCTGCCGCAAGGGCAGGGGTCATTTCGCCCTACTGTCTTTTCGACGTGAATCGGCTCCTGCTTCTGCCTTGGCGATGCGCCTTTCTGCTCCGAGTCTTCGGCGACATCCTCAGAACGCGGACCCGACGCCTCAGACTTCACATAGCTTAAACGTTGAGGCGCTGACCTTCGTTCCGCATTATCGCGGATAACCGTGTTAAACACGATGCGCAGGGTTTCTTCATTGGTCGAGTCCAGCATGGCACTGAACATCTCGAAGCCCTCGCGTTTGTACTCGATAAGCGGATCGCGCTGCCCATAAGCCCGCAGCCCTACCCCCTCTTTCAACTGGTCCATGTCGTACAGGTGGTCTTTCCATTTCTCGTCTATCACCCGCAGCGCAATAAAGCGAACATAGGGATGAAAACGTTCCGCGCCGTAAATCAGACAACGACGCTCGAATGCCTCCCAAGCCTTTGTAATCAAATACTGCTGCCATTGCTCTATCTTCGACAGGCGCTCCCAATCTTCGCGCGGCGGGGTGTCTATCTGAAGATTGCGTCTGAGCTTGAGCCGGATGTTTTCTTGATTCCAAAGATCGGGAGCTTGATGGGGATCCGCTTCCGATTCAAACAAACAAATAATATAATCTTCAATAATATTTTTTACAACCTTATCGGGATTATCGTCAAACAAAATATCCCTTCGTCGGTTATAAACGACCTCGCGTTGTTGGTTCATCACGTCGTCATACTCGAGCAGGTGCTTGCGGATGCCGTAATGGTATGCCTCCACGCGCTTTTGAGCCTTTTCGATGGAGCGGGTGATGAGCGGATGGGTGATGACGTCGCCTTCCTTGGTGCCCAGCCTATCCATGATGCCGGCGATGCGTTCTGAACCGAACAGCCGCATGAGGTCATCTTCTAACGAGAGATAAAAGATGGAAGCCCCAGGATCACCCTGCCGTCCGGCGCGGCCTCGAAGCTGTCGGTCGATGCGGCGCGATTCGTGCCGCTCAGTGCCGATAATCTGCAAACCGCCCTCAGCCTGGGACTTGTCGCCCGCCTTGCCTTTCCAACGGACCACCCCTTTGCCCAGCTTGATGTCGGTACCTCGACCGGCCATGTTGGTGGCGATGGTCACCGCTCCCCCCTGCCCCGCGTACTTGACAATCTCCGCTTCTCGCTGGTGGTGCTTGGCATTCAGCACATTGTGAGAGATGTTCTGCCGACGCAGCATCCGCGACAAAGTCTCGGACACCTCCACGCTGACGGTGCCCACCAGAACTGGCAGGTTGCTCTCATGAAGCGATTTTATCTCCTCAATGATGGCATTGAACTTCTCCCGCTTGGTCTTGAAGATAACGTCGTCATGGTCGAGTCTGTTGATGGGCTCATTGGTTGGGATAACCACTACTTCCAGCTTGTAGATGTCCCAGAATTCGGCCTCCTCTGTCTCAGCGGTGCCGGTCATGCCCGCGAGCTTGTCGTAGAGTCGGAAGTAGTTCTGCAACGTGATGGTTGCGACGGTCTGGGTTTCACCTTCGACTTTGACGCCTTCCTTGGCTTCTATCGCTTGATGCAGCCCGTCCGAATAGCGCCTTCCAGGCATCAGCCGCCCGGTGAACTCATCTACAATGATTACCTTGCCGTCTTGCACCACATATTCGACGTCCTTCTCGAACAGCGAATAGGCGCGCAGAATCTGGCTGATGTTATGGATTCTTTCACTGCGCTCGGCAAAGGTGACCTGAAGCTGGTCCTTAAGCTGGAGCTTCTGCGGGTCGTCGATGTCGGTTCGTGAGTCAATCTGATGCGATTCATCCGCCAGGTCTGGCAACAGGAACATATCCGCATTAAGGCCTTCGTACCGCGCCAGCAGGTCGCGGCCCTCTTCAGTCAGGTCGATAGTGTGCTGTTTTTCATCGATTACAAAGAGCAGTTCTTCGTCCAGTAGATGCAGCTTTTTATCGCGCATGTAGTCGTTCTCGACCTGCTGCATCCAGGTCTTGACGCCGGTTTCACCCAGCAGCTTGGTCAGCTTTTTATTCTTGGGCGTGCCTCGATAGCCTTTCAGAACGTTCCTGCCAATTTCATAAGCATTCTTTTCAGGGTCCTCCTCGAACAGGCGCTCAGCTTCGGCGACCACTGTATTTATTCGATTCCGCTGAGTTTTGACAAGCTGCTCGACTGAAGGCTTCAGTTTTTCATAAAGTTGGTCGCGCTTGCTGGCGGCGCCAGAGATTATCAGCGGCGTTCGCGCCTCGTCGATGAGCACCGAATCCACCTCATCGACAATGGCGTAGGAGTGCCCACGTTGAACCACGTCCTCCGGGCTGGTCGCCATGTTGTCGCGGAGGTAGTCGAAGCCGAATTCGTTGTTGGTGCCGTAGGTAACGTCGCAGGCGTAATTTTCCCGCCTTTGAGACGGGGTCATCTCGGATAAAATAACGCCGACGGTGAGTCCAAGAAACTCGAACACCCCGCCCATCCACTCCGCGTCGCGCTGAGCCAGATAGTCGTTGACCGTCACCAGATGTGAGCCCTTGCCGGTGAGGCTGTTCAGATACAGCGGCATAATCGCGACCAGCGTCTTGCCTTCGCCGGTTGCCATCTCCGCGATCTTGCCCGTGTGGAGAACTATAGCACCGATTAACTGCACATCATACGGCACCATGTCCCATTCGGTCTCGTTGCCGACTACCGACCACCGCTGACCCAGCAGCCGCCGACAGGCCTCCTTCACCAGCGCGAAGGCTTCAGGCAGCAAGTCATCCACCTCCTCACCATTAGCGATTCTTTCCCGGAATTCTTGCGTTTTCAGCGGGAAATCAGCGTCGGCAAGGTCTCTTCGGTAGATTTCCGACTGCTCGTTGATTTTCGCGACCAACGGCATTAGCGGCTTAAGTTGCCGGTCTTGCTTGGATCCGAATATCTTGCTCAGGAACTGCAACATCTAAACTTCAATAATCGTAAGGGATTGACGCAGCGGGAATTTAGAGTTCACGCTTTTGCGTGTGTATGTTGAAGCATAAACTCTAAACATGTCTGTATGAATGCGACTCGGTTAAAAACCTTGGAACAGCCGCTTAGCCAGTATAGGCGGCAGGCCGGCGGTAAGAATCTCGTCCGCGGTGATGTGAACGGGATACTCCACTCGACGCAACTCGATCCTGACGGTTGACGAATCGTATAAAATCCAACAAGCTCGTGGGTCTCTATCCCGCGGCTGCCCCACCGAGCCGACATTGACTATCATCTTTCGAGGGGAAGAACTGCTTCTAAAAATGTGTGGAACGTGGGTATGACCCACAAAACAGATCGGTTGTGGAAAGGCGTCGAACTCGGCGGAGGCGTCAAAACTGGATGTTATATAGGACCAAGCAGCAGGATTGGAGGGTGAAGCATGAACGAATAGACAATCCTGTAGTTCAAAGGATATCGGCAAATCTGTCAGAAATTGAGTATTCTCAGAGCTTAATTTCTTTCTGGTCCAGATAATTGCCTCCAATGCGGCGGGATTAAAAAAAAGGTCACTCCTTTTAGTGAAGACGGCTTCATCATGGTTGCCCAACGCGCAGGAAATTCCTTGCGATTTTATAAATCTTACGCAGGAATTGGGACGCGCGCCGTAGCCAACGATGTCTCCCAGACAGACAATCCTATCGACAGCCGCGCGTTCAATGTCTCGGTATACCGCTTCGAGGGCCGCCAGATTGCCGTGTATGTCGGAGATGACCGCTATTTTCAAGAGCCGGTAGGAGTTTAAGCGTTTAGGTGAATGCGGCCTTGGATGACATCTGAATAGACCGCATCAAGGATGCCGTTAACGAACTTGCCGCTCTGAGCGGTTGAATACCTCTTGGCAACCTCGATCGCCTCATTGATGGTGACCTTGGGCGGAACGTCGTCGAAAAACAGGAGTTCCACCAGCGCCAGGCGCAGTATCAGGCGGTCAATCATGGCAATGCGGTGAAACTCCCATTTCTCAACCTTGCTGCGAATTAAATCGTCAAGGTACTCCCGATGCTGCTCGGAATACTCCAAAAGACGAAAGGCATAGGCGGGCGGCTTACTTTGGTCGTTCACCAGCGGATCGTGGAGCGCTTCTGCAGCGCTACACCTCTGAAACTCCATCACGTAAGCTGCCCTTAACGCCATTTCCCGCGCCAGCCGGCGAACCGGCTGGCGCGGCTCATCTCCCAATTCCAGATCATCCTGAATAGAGGATTGCGGCAGCTCAGAATCTGTTTTTCTCAAGGCCCGCTTTTACTTGTAAATGTATGTCAACCAGCCGTGCGTGTCGGGCAGCTCTCCGTTGACGTATTCAAAGAACCTTTTTTGTATCTTCTCGGTTATAGGTCCCCTATGTCCCGCTCCAACGGTGATTCGGTCGATGGAGCGTATTGGGGAGACCTCAGCCGCCGAGCCGGTAAAAAAGACCTCGTCCGCGATGTACAGCATCTCACGAGGGATGTTAAGCTCGCGGACTTTGTATCCCAACTCCTCAGCCAAAGTGAAGACAGTGGCGCGGGTGATGCCTGGAAGCACCGAGGCGCTGAGCGGCGGCGTCAGAATTTCACCGTTCACCACCAGAAAGATATTCTCACCTGAGCCTTCGCTGACGTGCCCGTTTTGGTCCAAGGCGATGCCTTCGACGTAGCCGTCAACCAATGCTTCCATCTTGATGAGCTGCGAATTCATGTAGTTCGCGCCGCACTTTGCCAGCGCCGGCATGGTGTTAGGCGCCAATCTGCTCCAGGAGGAAACGCGGACATCCACGCCGCTGGCGAGCGCTTCATCGCCTAAGTACTTGCCCCATTTCCACACGCCTATCACCACCTCTATGGGACATTTACCCGGCGCCACGCCTAAACTGTCATAGCCGCGGAAGACTAACGGGCGGATATAAGCCTCCTTCCATCCGTTGACTTTAATCACGTCTATGCAGGCATTGAAGACTTCCTCAAAGGTGAAGGGGATGTTCATTCTGTAGATTTTCGCGGAGTTGAACAGCCGCTGGACATGCTCACGCAGCCGATAAACCGCTGAACCTCGCGGTGTATTGTAGCAGCGAAGACCCTCAAACACAGCGGAGCCGTAATGAACCACATGGCTCATCACATGTATATGGGCGTCCTTCCAGTCGATAATGCGACCGGAGAACCATAGCTTGGCGGATTCGTCAAATGCAGACAATCGTCCTCCTCTCCCCTCAACCGAGCACTGTTCCCGCTATCACCAAGTGCATGATTTCGCTGGTTCCCTCGTAGATCGTAGTGATCTTTGAGTCGCGCAGGAAGCGTTCGACGGGGTATTCTTTGATGTAACCGTAGCCCCCGTGTATCTGCACCGCCTCGAGCGCGGTCCTCACGGCGACTTCCGAACAATATAACTTTGCCATTGCGGCTTCTTTCGTGAACCGCTCCCCCCGGTCCTTTTTCGCGGCGGCTGAATACAGCAGCAAGCGAGCCGCTTCTATCTCGGTCGCCATTCGGGCAATCTTGAACTGAGTAGCCTGAAAGGCTGCTATCGGCTTGCCGAACTGCACCCGCTCCTTGCTGTACTTTACCGCCTGCTCAAACGCCCCCTGAGCGATGCCCAGCGCCTGACTGGCAACGCCGATGCGGCCGCTGTCAAGCGCGGTGAGGGCAATCTTTAAACCCATTCCCTCGGTGCCAATCATATTCGCAGCGGGCACGCGGCAATCCTCAAACGAGATGAGCGCGGTGTCGGTGGCACGGATGCCGAGCTTTTCTTCACGGCGAACCACATTGAAACCGGGCGTGCCTTTCTCGATCATGAACGCGGAGCTGCCCTTCGAGCCTTTGGTGGCGTCGGTAACTACGAAGGTCAACATCATGTTGCAGTTCGCGCCAGAGGTGATGAAGCACTTCGAGCCGTTGATGATGTAATGATCTCCGTCCTTGACAGCCACGGTTTTCATGTCGCCGGCGTCGGACCCGGAATCCGGTTCAGTAAGCGCAAACGCGCCCAGTTTCGCGCCCGAAGCCAGAGGCTTCAGAAAACGGTTCTTTTGCTCTTCGCTGGCGAACTTCTCCAGCGGATAGCACAGCAGCGAGTTCTGAACCGACACAATTATGGCGACTGAGGCTTCCACTCGACCGAGTTCTTCAATCGCTATCGCGTAAGAGACCATATCCAGCCCTGAGCCGCCGTTCTCTTCCGGGACGGTCACTCCCATGAAGCCGAGTTCGCCCAGTTTCTGGATGGCTTCGCGGGGATAAATCTCCTTTTCGTCGCGTTCAGCGGCGCCGGGGGCAAGTTCGGTTTCAGCGAAATCCCGGATGGTCTGTCGGACCATCTGCTGCGTTTCAGTGAATTGAAAATCCATTGTCTCTTCCAAGTTAACCAGAGTGAGCGGACATTCCCCCTGATTGCTTTTCTGTCAGGTGGATTGTACTCCAAAGGCTGCCGGGACGATCCGGACATCCTAAGGAAAATATAAGCAGGCGCAGATTTTCAAGCAACCTATTCCTTGCAGATTCCGGACCGTCCCGCCGCAACATCAATAATTATAGAAGCCTTTGCCGGATTTGCGACCCAGATGACCAGCCGCCACCTTGTTGCGCAGCAACGGGCAGGGGCGGTATTTGCTGTCGCCGAGGTCGTGGTGTAGGACTTCCATGATGGCAAGACATACGTCCAGTCCTATCAAGTCCGCCAGGAACAAGGGACCCATCGGATGCGCCATGCCCAGTTTCATCACCGTGTCGATGGCTTCCGCGTCGGCGACGCCTTCCATCAGACAATAGACCGCCTCGTTTATCATGGGCATGAGGATGCGGTTGGCGACGAAGCCGGGGTAATCGTTCACTACAACCGGCGTCTTGCCCAGCCTTTTGGCGAGGTCGGTGACCTTTTGCACGGTTTCATCGGAGGTCTCAATTCCGCGCACTACCTCCACCAGCTTCATCATCGGCACAGGATTCATAAAGTGCATGCCGATGACTTGGCTCGGACGTTTGGTTTGCGCGGCGAGGGTGGAAATGGAAATTGAGGAAGTATTGCTGGCGAGGAGTACCGCTTCGGGGCAGATTTCCTGAAGCTGCTTGAAGATGCTTTTTTTAAGGTTTATCTCCTCAATAACCGCCTCGATGACGATGTCGGCGTCTGAGCAGTCCTTTATGTCCAGCGACGCATTTATGCGCGACAACAAATCCATCTTCTCGGCTTCAGTCATCTTTTCCTTTTTAATCTGACGGTCGCAGTTGCCGGATATGGTCTTAAGGGCGCGGTCGATGAGAAGTTGATTCACCTCCACCAAGGTCACGTCGAAACCGAACTGAGCCGCGACGTGAACGATGCCGTTGCCCATAGTGCCGCCGCCGATGACGGCAATTTTCTTGATAGCCATGTCTTTATCTCCTTTTTTTAACTGTAGTTGGAAAATAAACTTGCAGCAATTCTTGAAGGACGAACTTTCAGAGTCTGTTCGATAAATCCATTTTAGGCTGAACGCCTCGAAGGCATCATTTTCCAGAAAACAGCCCCACGATTGTGTAGGTTGGGTCTCCGAACCCGACCTTAAACGTGTAGGTCGGGCGTCTCGCCCGACATTTCCCCCCTGCTCGCAGGGGGAAAATACAAAATGGGGGTATTTTCATTCTCCATGATGGGGGAGCCACCATGACAATTTCAGCGAAAGCTGGAATCCAGAAAACATACTGGAATTATAGGAGTTGCTGGATTCCTGCTTTCGTTGGAATGATGCGAAGCGGGCGTTGCCACTCAATTACAGCGTTATCGGTCGGACTCTTTCAGTTCGCCCTCCAAGAAATCATCAAGCTTATCTAACTTATTTTTCAACCACCATCGCCACGGCTTCGCCGCCGCCGAGACAGATGCCCGCCACGCCCCAATGGACGTTGCGGTCGTTCATGGCGTGAACCAGCGTGGTAAGGATGCGGGCGCCGGAGGCGCCGATGGGATGCCCCAGCGCCACGGCGCCGCCGTTCACGTTCACCTTGGCTGGGTCGAGGCTCAGCAGTTTGATGTTGACCAAGCCAACCACCGCAAAGGCTTCATTAATTTCGAACAGTCCGATGCCATCCAACGTCAGTTCGTCGCCGTTGGCTTTGTGGGTCTTCTTCAGGGCACGGCGTATGGCTTCCGCTGGCGCGGTGGTGAACCACTTCGGATCCTGAGCGAAGGTGCCGGAGCCATGAATTTTCGCCAGCGGTTTCAAACCCCTTTTATGGGCGTCTTCCGCCGCCATTAAGACAACCGCTGAAGCGCCGTCGTTTATCTTCGAGGCGTTGGCGGCGGTGACGGTGCCGTCCTTCTTGAAGGCGGGACGAAGCTCGGGAATTTTGTCAAATTTAGTCTTGAAAGGCTCTTCATCATCGCTGATGACAATGGGGTCGCCTTTGCGCTGAGGAATTTCCACCGGCACGATTTCCGCCGCAAACTTGCCGTTTGTAACGGCAGTCTGCGCGCGTTTGTAGCTCTCAATCGCGAAGGCGTCCTGCTCCTCGCGGGTGATTTTATATTCCTCAGCGCAGATTTCGCCGCACATGCCCATGTGCATGTCGCTGTAAGGGTCCCACAGCCCATCGAAAATCATGCCGTCCACCAGCTTCCCGTCGCCCATTCGATAACCTGAGCGAGCTTGGAAAAGATAATAAGGGGCGTTGGACATGGATTCCATCCCCCCCGCAATGACCACGTCGGCTTCGCCCAGCATTATCTGCTGCGCGCCCAGCATGACAGCTTTCAGTCCGGAACCACAAACCTTGTGAACAGTAGTGCAGGGCACTGATGCCGGCAATCCCGCGTAAATCGAGGCCTGCCGAGCCGGCGCCTGGCCGATGCCGCCCTGCAGCACCTGCCCCATAAGAACTTCACAGACTTCGTCGGGCTTGAGGCCCGCTTTAGTCAATGCTCCTTTTATTGCAGCGGCGCCCAGCTTTACCGCCGGGACCGAAGCCAAAACGCCGTTGAACGAGCCAATAGGCGTTCGGACCGCTGATACTATTACTACTTCGCGCATTGTTCCTCCGTTTAAACTTTTGACCTTCAGGCTCAATTATCTTCATTGGCGCAGGGGATTACCCTGCCGTTAAAGTATCTGCCAAGCGGATAGCGGAAATGGTGGCAAAAGCAGCATATCCAGGCGTTCTTCTCCATCCGGTCCAGCCAGATGCGCCGCTCATCCATCAGTTTTCGCGGCTCATAATCGTACTGGGTGAAGATTGTCAGATTGGTGTGTTCCTTGACGGCGAACAAATCGCCGGGGAAAAAGACCGCATTGTCAACATCCTCCGCCAGAATCACCTGATGACCGGGGCTGTGTCCCTTTGTGGGGAAGACCTTCACGCCTTTGACAACCTGACCGGCGCCTTCAATCGTCTTCAACTGCCCGGCAGTGAGAAGCGGTTCGAAATCCTCCGGTCGATAATCTCCGCTGAATTGGTTATCGGGATCCCGGGCAAAACTCAGCTCCTCATTTTGACAAACATATAATGCATTCGGGAAGACTGGCTTAACTAAGCTGGATTCATCTCGATACGTGCATCCTCCAGCATGGTCGAGATGCAGATGGCTCAGAATGACTGTGTTGACGTCGTTGACGCTGACGCCGACCTTTCTAAGTTCGGGAATCAGTTGACGTGGCTTCTTAAATCCGATTAAGCCGGTTTCTGTAAGATTCCATTTATTGCCCAAGCCGGCGTCAAGAAGCACCGTCTGGTTGTGAATTCGAATCAGAAGCTGATTTACGCCGATTAACAACGTGTCGGACTGGAACAATTTCTTGCCCATAGGAAAATCCTGGGCGTTAATCTTGATCCAGCCGTCTTGAAGGGCGTGGAACTCCATAATTACGAATTACAAATTAAGGATTTGGCGGGCGATGACCAGCCTTTGGATTTCTGAGGTGCCTTCGCCGATCTCCGTGATTTTAGCATCCCGCCACATACGCTCGACGGGATAGTCTCGGCAGTAGCCGTAGCCGCCGTGAATCTGAACGGCCATCTCAGCGCACTTGGTGGCGGTTTCCGAGGCGAACAGCTTCGCCATGGAGGATTCCTTGATGTAGGGCTTGCCGGCATCCTTCAGCCTCGCGGCATGATAGACCAGATGCCGGCTGGCTTCAACCCAGGTCGCCATGTCCGCCAGCTTGAACTGGTTTATCTGAAAGGATGATATCGGCCGCTTGAATTGCATTCGCACCTGCGAGTACTTCAACGCCTCGTCCAACGCTCCTTGGGCGATGCCCAGCGCCATCGCGCCGATGGAGATCCGACCGCCGTCGAGGATATAGAGGAATTGCTTGAAGCCTTCGCCTTCCTTGCCCAGCATGTTGGAGGCGGGGATGACGCAGTCTTCAAACAGCAGTCCGGCGGTGTCCGACCCGCGGATTCCGAGCTTGTGCTCCTTCCGGTCAATAGAAAAGCCGGGGGTTCCCTTCTCGACCAGAAAGGCGCTGATGCCCTTGGTGCCTTTGGATTTGTCGGTAGCAGCCGTGAAGCTGTATATATTTGATACTGAGGCGTTGGTGATGAAACGCTTGGAGCCGTTGACGACGAAGTTGTTCCCTTGACGAATGGCGGTGGTTTCAGTGCCGCCGGCGTCGGAACCGGCGTTAGGCTCGGTCAGACCATAAGCGCCGAGAATTTCGCCCGAACACAGGGAGGGCAGCCACTTTCGTTTTTGCTCCTCGTTGCCGAATTCGTAGATGGGTGCGACACCCAGGGAAATATGCGCCGCCAGGGTGATGCCGGTGGCTGCGCAGACGCGGGAGAGTTCCTCGACGGCGATGGCGTAGCATACGGTGTCCATGCCGGCGCCGCCGTATTCTTCCGGGAAAACGATGCCCATCAGCCCCAGTTCGCCCATTTTCTTGGCTGTTTCCCAAGAAAACTCGCAGGTCTGGTCTATCTTCGCCGCCCGCGGCTTGACTTCGTTCTGGGCGAAATTCCGCACCATGTCGCGGAGCATCGTTTGTTCTTCTGTCAAGAACATTTCAGCCTCGTTAGTATGTCAATGTACTATTAAGGGGTGTATTTAATTCTAAACATACTGCTTAACGGCACGGGCGCATTATGCCAGCGAAAGCTGGCATCCATTAGCTACATTCTGGATTTCAGCTTTCGCTGGAATGATGCGTCTTCGACGCATTTTTCCAATGTTCAAAGGAAAATGCACCCCTTAATATATTATCGAATTAGCAAGCCGATCCGCCAGGAAATTTACTGCATGCCGGATTTTTATTGCGTTCGCCTGGACTTCCCGCTGGGTTGACAGCAGCCGCAACGCACAGCCCGGAGAGCCCACCAGAATCTCCTGCGCGCCGGTGGCTATGGCATGGCGCAGCTTAACCTCCGATATCGCCATTGAATCCCGTCGGTGAGTGAAAGAGTAGCTGCCGCCGAAACCGCAGCAATGACCGGCGTCAGCCATTTCCACAATCACCACGCCAGGAACACGCTGGATGACCTTCCGCCAGTTGACCTTCCCTTGCCGGTAATGAGTCGAGTGGCAGGAGTCGTGAACTGTCACCTTAGCGTCGCATGTATCAAAGCGAAGCCAGCCGGAATCGACTGCGGTTTGCAGCACCTGACCCAACTGTCGGGTTTTGGCCGCCAGCCGCTCCACTTCTGCCAGTTCTATTTTTTCGCCGAGGAACAGTTCCCGATAGTCGTTAATCATCGCCCCGGCGCAGGTGGCGTCGCAGGAGGTCACCACCTCGACATTTAATCCGTTGAACAATCGAGCGGTCCGCAGCGCCAGTTTGCGGGCGGTGGTCCAAGCCGAGTTGTTTATCGCGGGAGCGCCGCAGCATACCTGGTTCTTTGGTATCAACACCCGATAGCCCGCGGCTGTCAGCAGCTTGATTGCTCCTTCTGCGACATGTGGCTCATAGAGGTTGACGCTGCAACCGAGCAACATCCCCACACTGCCGCGCGACTCGCCCACCGGCGGGTACTCCTCCCGCAATTTTCTTAGCGCTGGAGCACCACGGAAGGGCAGCGGCAACAGAGCATCCAGATCGACGCCCTGGGGGTCGTCGGGAGCGAAGCCGAACAATCCGCCTAGTCTGACTAGTAGTCGAAACACCCAAGGCTTGCCTATGGTCCACTTAAGTCCCCATCGTTTCAATTGGCTGGTCGAATAGCAGTCAGCCAAATCTTGCCTTGCAGCGGTCCACAGGCGCTCGGTCTGCACCCCCGATGGACACACGGATTGGCAGGCGTAGCAGGTCAGGCAGTCGTCAAAGAGCGCAGCGAGGGACGGCGACAGCGCCAAAGCTCCATCCAGCATCGCTCGCATCATCACAATCTTGCCGCGGGCGGTTAATCCTTCGCTGCCCGAATAGAGGAAGGTCGGGCACACCGCCTGGCATAATCCACAGGTAACGCACTTGTTTAATTCGTCGCTTCGTAGAGCTGTTTCAATTAGTGGCGGAGCCGCCTTCGCCATCCGACGCCTCGAATTCCACCAACACCTGCCCGGCGCTGACTTGTTGACCGGGCTTCACGTTGACCTTGGCTATCACCACGTCCGCCGGGGCTTTGACTTCGTTCTCCATCTTCATGGCTTCGACTATCACCAGCGTCTTTCCAGCTTTGACTCTTTCACCGGGCGCGACCAGCACCTTGATGACCGAGCCGGGCATGGGAGTCACGACGTTGTCAACCGCTCCACCCACTCCTGCGGCGCCATGTTCGTCACGGCGGGTTACGTCCTCGAAAACCCAGTGCCTTCCGGCGACTCGTACGTATATCCTGTCCTTGTCGCGGTGAATGTAAGCTTTAAGAGTCGCTCCGTCCTGACGGAGCAATATCAACTCATCACGACGCGCCAGAATTGGCAGCACCAATTCCATGCCTCTGCTGACCGCTCTCGCGTCGCCGTTATTGACAGTAAGCTCGATCTCATATACTTCACCTGCGAAGAGCAGCTTCTTTTTCACCGGCCGCTCCCTCCGCAGATTTCCCATCGTCCCAGCGTCTGCCAGGGTTCAGGCAGTCTGGATGTTTCACCGGTTGACATCGCGGCCGCAACCGTGCGACTCTCAGCCATGCCTGCCAATGCCAGCGCCAACAGCCGCTCTTTCTCAGAGAGCGGCGCCGGTTTCCAATGAGGCAGGTTCTCGTCTAAGAAGCCTATATGTAGATCCCCGGCAGCGAAGGCCGGATGTTCGAGCACTTCTTTAAGGAAATCGATATTAGTGGTCAAACCCAGAATGGCCATTTCCTCCAGCGCCTTGGCCATGCGTCGGATGGATGATTTTCTGTTTACACCTTTGGTGATCAGCTTGCCGATGATGGGGTCGTAATAAACCGTCACATCGTCCCCTGATTCTAATCCATAGTCGAAGCGCACCCCAGGACCGGAGGGACTCACTACGACGAAGGCTTTACCGGCAGCGGGCAGGAAGCCGGCTGCGGCGTCTTCGGCGTAGATCCGGCATTCGAGGGCGTGTCCTCGCTGCTTCAAGTCAGCTTGCGACCAGGATAGCTTCTCCCCGGCAGCCACTCGGATTTGCTCCACCACCAGATCTACGCCCAGCACTTCTTCGGTCACCGGATGTTCGACCTGTATGCGGGTATTCACTTCGAGAAAGTAGAAATTTCGCTCCTTGTCCAGCAAAAACTCAACCGTCCCTGCGTTGGTGTAGTTGGCGGTTTGCGCCACCTTGACGGCCGTTTCGCCCATGCGCCGACGCAAATCCTCTTCGAGCGCCGGTGAGGGAGTTTCCTCGATGATTTTTTGATGACGACGCTGGATGGAACATTCGCGCTCGAACAGATGCACCCGGTTGCCGTGCTGGTCGCCAAAGATTTGGAATTCGATGTGGCGAGGATTGTCCAGAAATCGCTCGAGGAAGACGGTGGGATTGCCAAAGGCTGATTGGGCTTCGCGTCGCGCCCCGTCCAGTGAGGCTTGAAAGTCATCAGGCGTTCGCACCACCCTCATGCCCTTGCCACCGCCGCCACCGGCGGCTTTGATGAGCACGGGATAGCCAATTCTATCGGCGGCTTTTATCAGTTCCGCGTCGGTAAGACTAGTATCGTCCACACCTGGAATGACCGGCACACCCGCGCTGGACATGGTCTGGCGGGAAGCGACCTTGTCGCCCAACAAAGTGATGGCTTCAGGCGAAGGTCCAATGAAAGTCAGTCCTTCCTCAGCACAGCGACGAGCGAAGGAGGCGTTTTCGGCCATGAAGCCGTAGCCGGGATGCACCGCGTCGCAGCCGTGCTCATGAGCCGCCTGGAATATACGAGCTTGGTTGAGATAGCTCTCCGACGGCGGCGCGGGGCCGATGAGGACCGCTTCATCCGCTTCCCTTACATGCATGGCGGCAGCATCCGGCTCCGAGTACACCGCCACCGTTGGGATGTCCAGTTCGCGGCAGGCGCGTATGACTCGGATGGCGATCTCGCCGCGATTGGCGATCAGAATCTTGTTGAAGTACTTCTTCAAGTTATCCGCTTAACAACATTATATGTCTTAACTTATGATTTTAATACCAACACAAAAAACTACTTTGTGTTCTTTGTGTCCTTAGTGTTTATTCACTCCACTTCGGTTTGCGCTTCTCAAGAAAAGCTCTGGTGCCTTCGCGTCCTTCGGGGCTGGTGCGCATATTGGCGATCAAGCGGGCAGTGTATTCGATGTACTGTTCCCGGCTCATCGACGGCACGTTCCGCGTCAGTTCCTTCGCCATTATTATCGCCTGCGGTCCGGAACTCAGCAGCCGCGCGACGATAGCATCGACCGCAGCGTCCAGTTTGCCTTCCTCCGCGACCTCATTAAGCAGACCCAACCGTTCTGCTTCTGCGGCGCATATCCTGCGACCGGAGATGAATAACTCTCGCGCTCGTCCTTCACCGACCTTGCGGATGACGTAGGGACCGATACACGCCGGCACCAGACCGATCTTCACCTCGCTGAAGCTGAAGAACGCGCTCGGATCACCCACAGCGATATCGCAAGCGGCAACGATACCAGAGCCGCCGCCGATAGTGGGGCCGTTCACGCGGGCGATGGTGGCTTTCGGGCAGCGGTAAATGGCGTCCAGCATTCCCGCCAGCCCCAGCGCGTCGCGGTAGTTTTCCTCGAAATCAGCTTCACCCAGCCGCTTCATCCAGTTGATGTCCGCGCCCGCTGAAAAAGCCGTGCCCGCGCCGGTGATGACCACTACCCGCACCGCTTCGTCCCGGCTTAACGACTCCATCGCCTCAGTGATCTCGGCGATCATCAGCTCGTCGAAGGCGTTGCGGACGTCGGGGCGGTTGAGGGTCAGGCGGGCGAAATGGAGTTGCTTTTCAATATTAATTGTATTCATGTTTAGTAGTTTGACTATTCTATTGGAGAACACCGCTCCCAGTGAGAAAGTCAATTAATTCGTCAACTTTCCCAGTGTCGTATCGGTCTGCGATAAATCGCCAGAGCCTTCTTAAAACACTGTCAATAGAATCTTCAGATCCACTATCCATTATTAGAATTGAATCCCAGTCCGATAATCCCATACTAATGAATTGTGAAACATGCAAATGGAGTCCATTCTCATCTCTGAAAAGTCGAAATCCCTTCTCTTTGACAATTGCTTCAAAGGTATCCTCTGAGACGCGCCGCCAACGAATCCGGTCCTTTCCCGTCGCAGAAATGAGAGATTCGACAAGTTGAATACGCTTTTCTAATGCAGTGGTATGTATGTCTGACATTTTACCTACCCTACCTTTCTAAGTGAGGCTTCAACGACTTTTAAAGTGAGAATCGATGAATGGATCGCCTCTCTTGAACTCTTCAGTGATCCTTTCCCCGAAGACAGTTTTTTTCTAACATCTTCAAGGCTAAAATGAGAAGCCAGTAGATCCTCATATCTTTCTGGAGATAGTGAATCACGCCATCGCTCGATGTAATAAATCAACTCCGAGAGAGCCTCCTCCAAGAGAACTGAGGCAAGGACCGCCTGGTCAGGTATTGTCAACAATGCAGAAGATTTCTCAACCTTTGTGATAGTGTGAGCAATCTGGACTATTACCTCTTCTCTACCTATAACTCCGATAAGATCACTTTTAGCATTGTTCACTGCTGTCTTGATCGTACCGGAATACAAAAGGATAAGAATCGAGAGAACTAATCCAAGAATGCTCGCAATGTTAGCCGTCAAATCCATCCCATCGCTCCTCCTTCTACATCCTGAAAATACCCATCTTATAATCGGGTATCGGCTGGTTCAGGGACATGGAAATCGCCAGCCCCAGAGCCGAGCGGGTATCCAGCGGGTCCAAGATGCCGTCGTCCCACAGACGCGCGGTGGCGTAATAAGGGCTGCCTTCGTGCTCGTATTTATCCAGTGTCGGCTTCTTGAAGGCTTCCTGCTCCTCAAGGCTCATCGGCGGCAAGCCCTGCTTCTCCATCTGCTCCATTTTAACCTGTAACAACACATTAGCCGCCTGCTCACCGCCCATCACGGAGATACGTGAATTGGGCCACATCCACATCAACCGGGGAAAATAGCCACGCCCGCACATGGCGTAATTGCCCGCGCCGTAAGAACCGCCGATCACTATAGTAAATCGAGGCACCTGGGCGTTAGCCACGGCATGGATCATTTTGGCGCCATCGCGGGCGATGCCGCTGTGTTCGTACTCCTTGCCGACTATGAATCCAGTGATATTCTGCAGAAAGATGAGTGGTATCTTCCGCATGGCGCACAGTTCGATGAAATGAGCGCCCTTGCGCCCCGACTCGCCGAACAGCACTCCATTATTGGCCACGATCCCCACCGGATAGCCCATGATTCGAGCGAAGCCTGTAATCAGCGTGGTCGCGTGCAATTCTTTAAACTCGCTGAACCGGCTGCCATCGACAACCCGGGCGATTACTTCCCGGACGTCAAAGGGTTTGCGGATGTCGGCAGGGATGACGCCATATAACTCGTTCGGTTCGTAATACGGATCTTCAGGCGTGTCACGCTCCAACTCGAATTTTGGTGGACGGTTCAGGTTCTCGATGATGTCCCGTAGTATCTGCAGGGCGTGCTCGTCGTTCAGCGCGTAGTAGTCGCTGACGCCTGAGATACGGCAATGCACATCCGCGCCGCCCAGGTCTTCGGCCGATACCTCTATGCCGGTAGCCGCCTTCACCAGCGGCGGCCCGCCGATGAAGATAGTTCCCTGCTTGCGAACGATCACCGTCTCATCGGACATTGCGGGCACATAAGCCCCTCCCGCAGTACAGGATCCCAACACGGCTGAAAGCTGGGGAATTCCAGCAGCGGACAACACCGCCTGATTGTAGAAAATCCGCCCAAAATGATCCTTGTCGGGAAACACCCCGTCCTGCAGGGGCAGGAACACTCCCCCCGAGTCCACCAGATAAACGCAGGGCAGGTTGTTCTCCAATGCGATTTCCTGCGCGCGGGCGTGCTTGCGAATGCTTATGGGGTAGTAGGTCCCACCCTTGACCGTCGCGTCGTTGGATATAATCAGCACCTCCCGGCCGTGCACCACTCCCACACCGGTGACCAGCCCCGCGCAAGGAGCGTCGTCGTTGTACATGCCGTTGGCAGCCAGGGCGCTGAATTCGAGGAAGGGCGTGTCGGGGTCTATCAGGCGGTCAATGCGCTCACGCGCAGTGAGCTTGCCGCGTTTTTTATGGCGCTCGACGTGTTGAGGCGGACCGCCCTGTTTCACCAGATTCAGGCGCTCACGGAGCTGCCCCACAGTTGATAACATGGCGTCCCGATTTGCTTGAAACTCCTCAGAGCGCGGATCAATTTGGGATTGTATTCTTTTCACGAGGCGCAAGAATATTTTAGGAATGTTAACGTCGTTGATCTTTCGAGCTGATAATGCCCGAAAGGTAAGTGAAGGATGTTAAGGTTGAATAATTCCTGTTTTATAGTAAAAACTAACAGGGATTATCCTGCTCATCCTGAAGTCCTGCTCTCAGAGGGCGGACTTAACAGTCCACCCTCTAAAAGCAGGTGAAGTGCACTTAAGAAAGACTATTCCAGCACAGCTTTATGACCGTAACAGAGCAAGCCTTCCTCACCTTCGGTACGGATGCGCCGGAATTCCAGCCGCACCCTCATGCCGGTGGTAATGGTCGAAAGGTCGGCTACGTCAGCGAGCTGTACTGTGATGCGCATGCCGTCGTCCAGCTCGACTATCGCCAATCCATAGGGCGAAAAATCGGAATGCTCCTTGGGTGGAGTGTGAATCACGGTAAATGTAACTATTTTACCGTGATCGGCTAAAATAACCTTCTCGCCCTTCTCACCATTCGGATATACCGGACGCGGGGGATAGTACGTAACACCGGAGGACGTCTTCTCCGCTTCAAGGCGATAACGCTGCGGTATTTCGCGATGGTAACGAGGTGATCTTATCTTCATGTTTATCGCCTCTCGAGGATATGAACTACGGAGCTGCCGCCGCTGCCGCCCATGTTCTGAGCCAGACCGCGATGGGCTTTCTTGATCTGACGCTTGCCCGCTTCACCGCGTAGTTGTTCGACTACTTCTATAATCTGCGCCACGCCAGTTGCGCCAACTGGGTGTCCCTTTGATTTCAAACCACCGGAGGTGTTGATCGGCAGCTTACCATCACGGGTGGTGTCACCGCGCTGAACCGCCGGACCGCCGTCGCCGGCTTCAAAGAAGCCAATGGCTTCAGTGACCATCACTTCCGCATTGGCGAAGCAGTCATGCACCTCAGCGAAGTCAATGTCGCGGGGACCCACACCCGCCAGGGCATAAGCCTTCTTTGCGGCTATGGTAGCTGCCTTAATGGTGGTTAAGTCCGCGCGGGAGTGAAGGGCGATAGTGTCGGTAGCCATGCCGGAGCCGGTTATGACCGTCAGTGGATGGTTCTTGAACTTCTGCCTGGCTAAATCCAGTGGGCAAAGAATCGCCGCCGCAGCGCCGTCGGTAATCGGCGAGCAATGCAGAAGCCGCAAGGGTTCAGCAACCTTGGTGGAATTCATTACTGCTTCCAATGTAACCGGGAAGGGATATTGGGCGTAGGGATTCAAAGTCCCGTTGGCGTGGTTCTTCACCGACACCAGCGAAAACTGTTCCATGGTCGAGCCGTACTTTTCCATGTGAGCGCGAGCCATCATAGCGTACAGACCGGGGAAGGTAACGCCTTGGTAGCCTTCCCATTCGGTGTCAGCCGCGGTTGAAAGCGTAAAAGTGGCTTCGTCGCCTGTTATGTCGGTCATCTTTTCCACGCCCCCGACCAGCACGATGTCGGAGATGCCGGAAGCCACTTCCATCCAGCCTAAGCGAACGGCAGCTCCGCCTGAAGCACAGGCGCTTTCCACACGCATAGCCGGGATCGGGGTCACGCCGAGATAGTCCGCCAGCAGCGAGCCAATGTGCTCCTGAGCCGCGAACAGTCCGCACGACATGCAGCCTACGTACATCGAATCTATATGGTCAACGCCGGCGTCCGCGATGGCATTATGAGCCGCTAAAAGGAACATGTTCCGCAGGGACATATCCCACAGCTCGCCCCACTTGTGCATCCCGACGCCGATTACAGCAACTTCTCTCATTAAATAGGTCTCCTTGGTTACTGGTTACGCAGGATCTTGCCGCGGAACTTGGCATACCGGCCGTAGTCAAGATAAATCTTGTTCTCGTCTAACTGAGGGCGCGTCTTGGGAGCACGGTCTTGCTTGTCCTGGATGCCGTCCAGAACCTCGAAGATGAAGGCGTCAGAACCAGCGCCCGAGCCAAAGGACACCATCAGAATGACGCTGCCAGGCTTGGCGACGTCCAGCACCGCAGTGAGACCCAGCGGAGACGCGCCGGAGTAAGTATTGCCCAGCCAAGGCACCAGCCAGCCAGTCTCGATCTTCTCTTTAGGAATGCCCAGTTTCTGCCCCGCCATCATAGGGAATTTGCCGTTCGGCTGATGGAAGACCGCATAGTCGAAATCCTTAGCGGTCATATTGGCTTTGGCCATAACACCATTAGCCGCACCGAGAGTATGCTTGAAATAAGCAGGATCACCGGTAAAACGACCTCCGTGCTGCGGGTAGTGTTGGTGTTCGCGTCGCCAGAAGTCGGGCGTATCAGTGGTGAATGAGAAGGTTTCAATAACTCGAGCGATAACGTCCTGAGCGCCGAAGATAAAAGCAGCCGCGCCTGCGGAAGCCGAGTATTCCAACGCATCACCCGGCGCGCCCTGCGAGGTGTCCGCACCGCAGCCGATACCATATTCGATTAAGCCGGCTTTTACCTGCGAATAAGCTACGTACATGGATTCTGAACCAGCCTTGCAGGCGAATTCAAAGTCGGCAGTGTGAACATCGGGAACCGCTCCGATAGCTTCGGCGAGGGTGGCGCCGGTTGGCTTCACGGCATAGGGATGGGATTCGGAGCCAACATAGACAGCCCCAATTTTGGCGGGATTTATC